>CAMLRE010000104.1 GCA_946482355.1 uncultured Bdellovibrio sp. | reverse complement strand
CGGTATTTATGTTTGATATTCAGATGGATCAAAAAGATGAACTGGTTAAAATCGTCAAAGATAAAACCGGGCAGGATATTGAATTAACGCCGCTAGTGCGTTCGCGTATTTTAAAAATCAATGATCAAAGTTATGAGCGTGTTGAAGAGCAAGGTTTTTTTAAAACCCGTGAATCAGAAAACGAAGCCCGTTTTAGAAATCGCGGCGTGAATTTAACTTATAAAGCTAAACTTCAGGAATCAGAAGACTTAGTCGATGGTCAGTGGTTTTCAGGCCAAAACGGTGATGTTGCAGAAATCAGCCTTGAAGAAAAGTACGCTGAACGTGTCGGCGCTAAACTGGGTGATGTGATGACCTTTGATGTGCAGGGTTTAGAAATCAAAGGCAAAGTGACATCACTTCGACGTGTTCGCTGGACAAGTTTTCAGCCCAACTTCTTTATTACTTTTCAACCCGGTGTTTTAGAAGAAGCCCCTCAGGTTTATTTAAGTGCGGTTATGCAAATTAACCAAGATCAGGTGCGTGAATTACAAAATGCGGTGGTTGATCGTTTTGCCAATATCTCAATTATTAATGTGCAACAAAGTGTTGAAAAGTCATTGGTCTTTATCGATCAAATGGCTCTGGCTTTACAGATTATGGCAACTTTAGCATTAGTGGTCGGTTTCTTTATTTTCATTATTCTGATCAATACTCAAGTGGGTGAACGTATTAATGAAATGAACCTGCTGCAAGTGTTAGGTTCTACACAAGATCAACTTTACCGCATTATGATTACGCAATTTAGCCTGATTGCTTTCTTAAGTTTGATCGTGGGGCTTGGTTTAGGGTCTTTAATTTCTTACGCGATCGTAAGTGCAATGTTCAAATTGGGGATTTATTTTGACTATGTTTCAATGTTATCTTTAATTGTAGTCTTAGTTTCAATCACGTTCGGAGTATTAAAAGTGTCGATGCAGCCACTAAGAAAATTACAACCTCTTACTTTGTTAAAAAACGAAGGTGGCTTAGTTGACAGCAAATAAGGGTCCCTCAAACAATGATTTTGCACTGGCTGTGAACCTGCTTGAGCAAGGTAACGTGGTGGCTTTTCCGACCGAAACGGTTTACGGCTTAGGAGCTCGCATTGACCGCCCTGAAGGTTTGAAAAAAATCTTTTCAACAAAAGAGCGTCCATTTTTTGATCCGTTGATTGTGCACGTTTCATCAATTGATCAGGCCAAAACTTGTTTTAGAGAATGGCATGCCATGGCTGACCATTTAGCGAAAGCTTTCTGGCCAGGGCCTTTAACTTTGGTGATGCCAAAATCAGATTTAATTTCTGATACGATCACATCAGGCTTAGACAGTGTAGGTGTACGTTTACCAAGACACCCGCTGGCGCAAAAATTAATTTCAGCGGTGGGTGTTCCTATCGCAGCTCCAAGTGCCAATAAATTTGGTAAAACTTCTCCGACCAAAGCCGAACATGTTAAAAAAGAATTCGGCGATGTCGTGCACGTTCTTGATCAAGGGCAAAGTGAAATCGGTATTGAATCGACAGTTTTATTAGTGAAAGTTTCTTTCCGTGGGCCGCAACATAATACTTATGAGTTAGCCATCTTACGCAAAGGGGCTGTTTTAAAATCTGATTTAACGTCGTCGCTTTTAAAAACTGATTTGAAATTTTCTTGGTTAGAAGCTGTCGATAAAAAAGAATCACCGGGGCACATGAAACATCACTATATGCCGGCGGTGCCATTTGTGATTTGTAAAAATCCCGCCATGAAAATGAGCGAGATCACCGAGATTTTAAATACGAAATTAAGTGAACTTCCTGATGAAGTTGAACATGTTAAAATCGTTAAACCGAAACATAAAATTTCTAAGTTAGAGTTTTTAGTTTTGCCGAAAGATCCCGGTCAGGCTGCGCGCGAACTTTATTCGCAGCTTCGTGCGGTGAGCGAGCGCAAACCTGATGTTCTTTGTTTTATTCAAATGCCTTACCACAATTCAGAAATGTGGGAGAGCGTTTTTGACCGCATGTACAAGGCAGCCAGCCTGATCATTGAATAATACGATTTATTTAAAAATAACCGGATAACTAAACGGAACGATTTCGCCTTTTGGGGCTTTTGGAAAAGTAATTTTTTTCATCGTAAGAACTACACACTGTTGTACATTTAGATCTTCAAGCGTTGATTGTTCATCGTTAATTTTAATTCGCTGAATTGAAGCGTTGTCATTAATTTCTAAATCAACAACAACTGTTCCTGAAACCGCCGTTTTACTTGTAGTTTTTTCGCTGCAGCTTTGAAGTTTTGCTAAATTCTTTTTTATTGGTTTTTTAAAATTTTCAGTATTTTGTGATTTTGCGAATGAAAAAGAAGAAATAAGTGTGACGATAAAAGAAATTAAAATTTTGTTTTTCATTGTGAAATTCCTGTTAAAATTTTTATGATCAACGTCTCAGCGTTATGACTCTAGTTATAACACATTGATACATAAGTTGAACCATTCCCGGACGTTTGTCGGCGTTAAAAAAAATTGGCTGTGAATTCATGTCGTTCTTTATCAAACTAATTTGGTCTTCATAAACACACACGGAGGGAAGATGAAGTTGTCCTTATGGAACGTATGTAGAGTAGGATTGGTCTCGTCAGTTTTAACATTAATGGCTTGTACAGGTGGCGGTGGCCGCGGAGTTGGTGGCACTGGTTTAGTGATCAGTGGTCAGCTTGGTGGATCGTCAGCAATGGCCTTAAATAAGATGTCTTTAAAATCTTCAGACATGAGTGCTTTTTCAGATGGGTTCGATGATTTAGAAATCGTGGCGACGGCTGCGACAGAACCTCCGACAACAGCAACGGGTTCTGTTGATGCTCAAGGTAACTTTTCGGTAGATCTTGGCAGTAATGCCGCAGGTACTGCGATCACAGTTACTTTTGTTGATGAAAATACAGATGCCGTTGTGGCTGAAGTTAAATTCACTGATTCTTCAAAAACAGATTTAAATGGTAATCCAAAATCAGACTCTGCGGTTGTTGCCACAGGCAGTATGGATTTAGGAAGTATTGTTTTAGCAGAAGATGGAACTGTTGAAGTTCCAAAAAGTTCTGTCGCTGCTATTCAGCAAGATACTCCAGTTGCTGCCGCTTCAGCATTTAACCCAACAGGTGAGTGGGCTATGGATGCTTATGAAAAAGTTGGCGCTTCATTTACTGTAGGTGCTGCAGACCCGCAAGATCCAGGTGCTCCGCACATTGGTTTTAAAATTTCTTTAGCCCGTTTTGATGGTAAAGAATTTACGCCAAACAGTGGCGCGTGTTTAAAAGACGCAAGTGGTACAATCACTTCTTGTCCGGTAACAAGTGGTACGGTGGGTACTGCTGATCGTTATGCTCTTTCAATTTGGGGTGGCGACTACGCAAACTCAATCGGTGCCTGCGGTGGAAACACAGGTTTTTCTGCTGACGAAGCTCGCGGACACGGGCGCATTCACATCACAACATTACCAACTGTAAGAGCGGCTTCTGGCGCTATGAATTTCGGACCTTACGTTTGGTCAACTTCATCTGATTGGGGCGGCACAGGTTCTGCACCTTACGATCAACCTTGGATGACAACATCTGGAACATTAGCGAAATCACAACACGAAGAAGGTGATTGCCGTCCGATGTTAGTTTCAGGAACAACAAAAATGTATAATGCGTGGGCTTGTAAATCAAAAGTTTACACAGGTGCATGGCCTGGAACTCCAGTGTCAGCAGGAACTATTGCATGGCACGTGGGTATTCAAGGTGGCGGTTGTTTTAACGATGCGACTCAAAAACCAGTTAACGTGACTAACTGGAACTCAATCGGTGTTCCATCATCACCATGCGATGATAGCTTAGCTACTCAATACGGTACGGGCTTTCATGAAAATGAATGTCACTATACAAATGTTGATCCGGATGGTTCAGGTCCAATGGGTAATATCAACATGACTTGTAAACATATCGGCGGGCAATTCACGAATGCCGGTGGTAACCCTTCATCAACTCCGTACACTCCTGGAAATGGTGAATACTTAGGTAAACCTGAAACCCTTCTGGCACTAAATGCGGATTGCAGTTCTGCAGGCAGCGGTTCAAATGCCGCGATCTTAGCCGGTTACCGTTGTTACGCGAATGCTTACTGGAGAGCGCGTGACCAAGCTTCGGGTGGCGGTTGTGAGCGTGAATACAGATTCAACTGGCAAGCGGTTAATCCTTGGGAATTCGTAAGTCGTGATGATTTTAAAGGTCGCCCTAAAAATGCTTTCATTACCAACATCTTAAATTACGCAGCTGATGGAAAATCAGCAACTCTTGAAGATGAAGAAACAGAAAGTATGACGATCCCAACTTCGGCCAATGGTTCAACGTTCTGCCGTGTGGTTCGTAAAACACTTCTTTCTTTCAAATCAATTACAGCGACAAAAATGTTAGTTGAATTAAAAGAAAGCGGCCGTATGGCAAGCACTGATGCGGCTTGCGTGGCTGCGGCCAATGCGACGTTAACTTCAAGCGAAGAAACAGAGCTTAAGCACACGTTAACGCCGATGACTCTGTATTTCTACTTAAACAAACTGTAAAATTAAGTCAGAAATAACATTTCTTGTAAAAAAGCCGGCTGTAAAGCTGGCTTTTTTATTGGGTTTAAGTAATGATCAAGCCAACATGTATCGTAATGTCCGCGCCTTTTTTCGTTTATTGTTATTCGTTTTCGTTATTTCTAAATACGTTATCGAAGGTTTGTTTTTTTATTTTACCACACGTGATGAAGATCACCGCCGTGGAAAGTTAACCGTACACGCTCACCGTACAGGTATTAAGCTAGCTAAAATTTTTGGCGTAGAAGTAATTTGCAAAAATCCAATTCCGCACCATGAAAAATCACTGCTTATCGGTAATCATGTGGGTTTTATCGATATTCTTTGTCTTGAAACGATTGTGCCAGCGGTTTTTATCACTTCACGCGAAATGCGTAATACACCGGGCCTTGGATTAATCTGCGAAGTGGCCGGTTGCACCTACGTTGACCGTGTTAATCGCATGAAGATTCATGACGAACTTAAAGATTTAATCACCGTTTTAAAAAAAGGTTTTCGTGTTGTACTTTATGCTGAATCGACAGCCTCAAACGGAGAAAAAGTTTTGCCGTTTAAAAAAACTTTATTGATGGCTGCAGGCTTAGCCGATGTTCCTATTCGCCCTTTTGTTTTTAACTTTCGCTCGGTGAATGGTGGCCCGGTAAAGTTTAAACACCGCGATTCGCTGTGCTGGTACGGCGATATTGGCTTTCTGACGTCGATCTGGAGATCGTTACAACTTGAAACACTTGTCTGTGAAATAGAGTTTTTACCCTTGGTTTACACAAAACCTGAAGACGACCGCTCTGAAATAGCAGCGAAACTTCACGCCATGGTTTCAGAAAAATACGTTCCATTTAAAGAATCCATGTAGGCTAACACAGAAATATCTAAATAAACTTAGTTTTAGATTTGTTTTTACCGATAAAAGTCTTGGCAATCAGGCCTTAACTTTTTCGAAAAAGAGTGTCTTTAGACACGCAAAAGGAACAAATGACTAAATCAAAAAATTATAAGCTTGGCAAAAATTTGTTTAAAACTTACTTCAAACCTGTAGGTAAGGGTTATGAAATTGGTTTTACGTACAAAGGCCGAAACTTTTTTACGTCAAATTTTGTGAATAAGCCAGAAGCTGTAAAGTGGTGGGCTTACTTCAATAAAGAAATCACAAGCTTTTCTAAAAAACACTGGGTTTCTAATAAAATGCCATTCATGTGGTATTGCAACTTTATGAATAATCACATGTATAAAACTTATTATTCTTGGTTAGATAAAGTATTTGATAAGCACGAAGTGGCTTACCATTCAGCTTTCAAAAAAGATTACAAACAGTTTATGAAATTTAAACAAAATCCTTCACACGAAAGACCTACACAAAAATCACCTTACTTTAGAAAAGTAGGCTAGCTTTTTTTAGACCACGAACTGAATTGGCCACGTAAAGTTCGACCGATTCAAGCTCGCTGATAGGTAAAGATCTTTCAGATAATTTAAAGGTTCTGTCATCTAAGGTGATAGAACCTTTTTTTATGTGGTGCGCACGATACACGCTATGCATGCCACCATCACTGAGCGGCGGGGTAAAGAACTCGTCACCTTTTTTATAGAAGATACTGTAAATCGAAGCTTCAACCGCATGGCTTTGCGTATTCACCACTAAAACATCGTCAGCTTCGGGGCTTTTATTTTTAACAATATTATCCCAGGTGCTGCGCTCGGTGGTTTTAAATTGCGGCAAGAACTGTGTTGTAGATATTAATTGAAGCACTATTTCATTTTTAGTTTTTTCAAGGGGTGTAATTTCAAGGCGATACGTAAGATCTTTGTTAAAAATAACACGCACCTTATACTCACTCGAGCCATTGGCCTTTTCGCGCAGCTCATGTTCAATTTTTTGATAAACATTTTGCACTTGATACTGGTCAATCTGAATCATCTGATCGCGAAAAGCCAGATATGTTCTGTCGATATGTTCAGATAAATAACTAATTCCCGCTTGGCTGAAATTTAAAGTATCAACAACCGGGGTGTATTCTAAAAACAGATTTAAGAAACTGCATTTTGTTAGAAATTCGTGCCATTCGCGACGAGGATCTGAATCAAACACAATTCCGCATCCGGTAAAATAGTAAAGTTTGCGTTGTTTTTGATAGCTGGTACGAATTGCGATATTTAAACAGAAATCATCGTCTTTCCACCAACCAATTGATCCCGTGTAAAAATCACGATGGTAATTTTCAACTTCAGCAATCTTTTTAAGGCTTTCTTTCTTAGGGCAGCCTGAAATCGAGCCACCCGGAAAAGTTTTAGCGATAATTTCACTGAACTTTTTAGAGGTGTTAATTTCTACTTCTGAATAGGTGTGAGCGGTGTAGTTCAAATTCATGATTTTACGGTGAAAATTCACACGCGAACTATCGTTATACTTATCGCAAGATAAGGTATTTAGATCATTACGCAGTAAATCCACAATCATTGAAAGCTCGGCGTTTTCTTTGCTGCTATTTTGCAATTCGCTTAACGTACGGCCAGCGAGCAATGTTCCTTTGATCGGCTGAGTAATTAAATGAGCCCCTTTTTTCTTTAAAAAAAGTTCTGGCGAAAGACAGTTCAGCGACTCTTCTTCGCCTAAA
>CAMLRE010000103.1 GCA_946482355.1 uncultured Bdellovibrio sp. | reverse complement strand
GGATATAAAAGACGTACCACTTGCATGGTGATTGTTGAAGCTCCTTGCTTGCGGCCTTCAGTTAAGTAAGTTTTGTAAGCGGCACGGCTTAAAGCAAAAGGATTAAACCCCGGATGATAATAGAAAAACTGATCTTCTTTATTTAAGAACGCTTCAACTAACTTAGGGTTAATTTCTTTATAATCAGTAAAAAAGCGATACTTTTCATCGCCTGATAAAGTTAGACGCAGTAATTTTCCGTTACGATCATAGAACTGCTGCGACCAGGTTTTTTCAGCTAATAATTTGCCTGAAAAAAAATAAGGCAGCGATACGGCTAAACCGATCACGGCCCCTAATAGTAAAAAAGAAAACTTTTTATTTAACTTCAATCTGCCCCGATGCACCTTGGCCCACTAAATCAGTGCGGTATAAACCTTTAGCGTAAATACCTGGTACTTTAAAGCGGCCTTTTGACACAGCTTTAATTTTGTAAGTGTATTCAGACATATCTTTACCGATTTGGGCGTAAATATTTACGCGATCTTCTCTGACATCGACAAGCTCGGTAAACATCGGCATTACCGATGACGTTTGTGCGTAAGCTTTATTAACAAATAACTTTATTGGCCAGAAAGAAGCGCCTTCGCCACCTTCACCCTCGTATTCGCCTTCGCCGTTACCCTCGTCTTGATACATTGGCGCTTCACCACCGGTGCCATCATCTTCAGGCGCTTCCGAAGCTTTACGAACTGAATCCATCACCACTTCAAAACCAGCGGGTAATAAATCCATAATCACAACCGATGACATATCATCGCGCGAGGCACGGGCTCTGATTTTTACAATAATCTCTTCACCGGTTGCTGTTTCAGTGACTGGTTTACCTTCAGCCGTTTCAAAGCTTCGCGAAATTTCTAAACCTTGGTAACTTTGTTTCATGGTTTCATCTTTATTAAATCCACCATTTACATAAGTTAATAAAACCGGGCTTCCTGAATTTTCAATCACTAGTTTTTTATAACCTTCTAAAAGGTCGATTTTTTTCTGTGATTTAATGTCAGACTTCTTATCGCTGCCATCAACTGCGGTAAATTTTAGTTTTTCGATATTTGCGGCCGCTGAACCTGATTTCATTAACGTATCTAAGCTCATTAAAAGGTAACTTGCCGAATACGTATTCATTTGGCCACGGTTAGCAAATTCAATCACATTAAAAAAAGCTTTCGAGGTAAATACATCATTGGCTTTATCCGGAAAGTGTTTAAGAGCCACAGCGAAATTTTCAAAAAGCTCTGACTGCGGAAAGATGTATGTGTTTTCTAATGTCACATCTTTATTGTCTTTAACTAGCGCTAAAGCTTTTTGACTTAAATCGTCTTGCATCGCCATTTTATAGCTAGCTGCTAAGTACTGCGCAGCCGTTGGTGAAAAGTCTTTTTTAGCTGTTTTATCTTTTAAAAGCGTTGCCATATTCTTAAGATCTTCTTTAGGAATATACTGCGAACGCACTAATAGATAGACCGCTTTTGTTTTACGGAATAAATCTATTTTAGACTGCGTTTGATTATAATCTGTTTTTAAACTTGTTAAATAACGCTTCCACATATCTTCAGGAATCGGTTCACCTTTTTCCTGCATATATAAAAAGATCATTCCTAAGTGTAACGACACATCCCAGTTAGCTTGCGCTTCGTTCGGATAAAGTGAAAAAGCCCCTGTTGTTTGTTGGCGAGCGCGAAGTAACGCAATTAATTTATTAATTTTTTGCATTTCATCTTTTGTTTTATCACTTTTTTGAACGAGTGCCGTTAACTGGCTGGCAATCTGCTCTGAACATAAAAAGTCATTCAATTCATAAAACGAAGTAAATGGTTTTACTAAATCGTTAATCGAAGTGTGCAGCTGAACATAGTTTTTTCTAAATTCAGGCTTTTTATCATCTGTTACTGCAAGCTCTACGGGCTTATCTTGCACGATCATCCATTCAATTTTTTGCTGGTACGGAATCGCCGGACGGTTTGAAACCTGAATTTCAACTTTCGCTTTTTTAGCCCCTATACCCGCTGTGACCGTAATTGGATACGACCCAAGTTTGTCAGTCGCTTTAGCGCGGATATTAAAACTTTTTTCTTTATTTTCAGGAATCGCGATTTTTTCTACACCTTTATCCACAATCGTGAAACCTTCACCACTTGTGACACTCATTTCAACCTGAGCGTCAGCGCCACTGCCTTTAAGCTGATTGGCAATTATTAAATTTACTTCAAACTCATCATTTGGAGCTGTGAATGTTGTAGCCGTAGCATTAATAATAAAATCACCACGCACGTTAACATCTAGGCTATCTGATCCAAGCTTTTTATCATCAGCAGCGACGACCATCACTTTTAAATTACCATTAAAATGATCCGGCACTTTATATTGAAAGTTTGACCACTTATCATTAAGTTCAACAACACCTAACCACTCAGCCACTGGTGGTAAGTTTTTACGCTTAAACGGATTTAAACTTCGGCCCAAACTTGCGCCTTCGTCACCACCGGCGGCTTTTGGCATAATCGAATTAAAATCAGGCATCACTAAATCTAAAATTTGATAGGTGTTGACCTGTAATGCTTTTTTCTGAAAGAAGTAATTTAAAGGCTGTGGTAATTTGTAATTCGCGACTTGTAAAATACCTTCATCCACTAAATAAATCGCAGCTTTTGTGCTTTGATCCGCTTTAACTTTAAAGTTTAATGTTTCGCCTGGCTTCACCACATCTGGAGCAGAAATTTCAACCTTAGATCTACGCGCTTCAAGGTCAATCGCAAAAGTAGCTGCACCGTAAGCCAGCGGTGACGTATAAATCTCTTCAGATTGTGCATCACGAAGCATAGTGACTACGATATACGCTTGGCCTTCTAAGCCTGCTGGAATCTGAATTTTTTCAACAGTACTTTTTGAATTTGTTTTAAACCATTTACGCGCATAAACTTTATCACGCTCAATTGTGATTAACCCCGCTCCTACATACGGTGATTTGATTTGCACTTCTATTTCTTCGTTTTGTTTATAATCTTTTTTATTAAGACCTAATTTTAAGATCGAAGATTTTTCTAAGCCGCGCTCGATATCAGCGGTTCCTACGATATTAAAAGCTAAACGGTTTAACTCGGTTTTTTGAGCATCTTTAAAGACTAAGATATATTCACCGACTTGGTTTGTTTCTAATTTAAACTTCGTCGGTTTTGCAGTCGTTGCTACTTTATACGTTTTTAAAACCGTTTGTTTGTAAACTGTTTGGTAAGCATAAGTTTCATTCGGTAATTTCATCAACACCGAAGTGGGCTTTTTCTCGATCAGTTCAACTTGAATATCACCGACGGCCATTGGGTCTAATTTTGAATCGACAGTTAATAATTCAATCTGCGCCGCTGTGTCTTTTTTTATGAATGATAAATCCAGTAAATCCGAACGGTAACCTAATAAATAATCCTGTTCAGAAATAAGTTGGCTTAATTGCGCTTTGACACTTTTTCCACCTTCAGTTTCAAACACTTCTGAATCGACATACAGACGGTATAAAGATCTTTCTAACTGATCAAAAGATAATTTCCATTCGGCTTCGCCGTTTTCATTTGTTTTTACGTCTGGAAGTGAATCATTGATTTCAATTTGTGTAGGTTTAGGAACATTAAAGTAATAATCTTTCCATTTTTTAAAGTACACATCGGTGGCTTTAATGCGGATTTTAGAACGCGCAGTTCTGTCTGAAGCGGGTTTTCCGTAAAGATTAAAAGCTGTTAAATTTAGCTTTAAGTCTTTTGGTTTTACCCAGCCTTCTAATTCAGTTTGCGATAGCGTAGTGCGCACTTTAATTTGATCTGGTTGAAATTCTTCAACCTGAAACGGTGTGCTTCCGATCATGACCTGTGATTTATCCGGCTGCTTGATATAAGCATAAATGCTGTAGCTTCCGGTTTCAAAATAGTCTTCGGTTTTAAAGGTTATATTTTCAATCGAGTTTGAGCTAACTTTAATTGTTTGTTTAAACACCTCTTGGCCTGTCGGATTGATAATCGAAATATCTACTGGAATTTGCGAGAAAACTTTTCCCCAATTTTTAGAACGAACGATAATACCAAAATCAGCTTTTTCGCCCGGGCGGTAAATACCACGATCTGAAAACATGTAAGCATTCAACTGATCTGACTCAGAAGAATCGCGCGCGCCCCCGATATCAAAAGATGTTAAATCTAACTCTCGCGAATATGAATTAAACGGAACAAACGAAATGCTTTCGCCCTGAACAGCCGTAAATGCGATGGGCTCTTTATCGTATTTAAAATCTTTTAGATTCGGAAATTCAGCGTAGCCCTGGGCATTGGTATCAACACTTAAAACATTTAAACCGTTTTGTCCTAGTACACTGACTTTAGCTCCGGCTACGGGTTGGCCCGTACTTACATTTTGTACGAACACTTCATAACTTCCCGCTACTGTTTTTTTAACAATTAATCCTAGATCAGATAAAATCACAAACCGGCGATCATCTACGTAAGCTGTTGAATCTTTGGATTGAACCGAAACCAAGAATAAACCTTTTTTACCCGCTGACAAAAAGGCGCCTAAATCAATCGAACTAAACTGCGTTTTTTGTGGGTTTTTATTAATTAACGGAATATCACCGGAAAAACGCTCAGCAATACGATCCGGGCGAATATCGTAAATATCGGGTTTAGTAAATTCATAAACCAACGAAGGAATCAAATGATTCACATGTTCCGGGCGAATTTGGTGCACTTGGTAGGTGATTTTATTTAAATTACGCGAAACTAAAGATAACTGCTTACTGCCTGTGAGCGGTAATAATGAACCCTTACCCATAATCTGCAAATCAGATGGATATTGCGGAACCGTAATCACCTTTTCAAAATCATCTTTTAATTTAAACCCACCAAAAGAGGTCGTATTACGAGGGATTTTTACATATAACCCACGGCCCGGTGTTGAACTGAACTTGTAAGAATGTTCTAACGATACGAGTTGTTCTGAAGGAATCGTCGTTAATTCTAATTTTTTAGAACGTTTAAGTTCTGCTTCTGTCACTTCAGAAACGCTCGCCCAAGGGTACGGCTGTTTTTTCTTTTCCGCTGGGTCTAATTGCAGCGGAAGCTCATACACTTCAATTGATTTAAATAACTCTTCAGAGGCAATTTCGGCGATGTTTTCAAAACGTAAGATTTGTTCTGATTCAAATTTTTCATTACGCGCAATCACAATTGAAGCATTTGTGATTTTAAAATAGTCGTAAAGCGAAGGCACTTTAATTGTCGCCTCAGCGATATCAACAGCCTCACCACCCAATGGTGTTGTAAAGCCATGATCGACCACATAACGGTAAGTCATATTGTTATCACCGATTTTTAAATTCGCTGATTGCACGTACATATTGGCTTTTAATTCATCAAACGAAACAGAAAATTCTAAGTTTGATTTTTTCTCTAACCCGCCATCGGATTTTTCCATTAATGTCAGGCGTTTTTTAACTGATTCGGGATCAATCGGATAATTAAAATGAAAAGTCGCGATGACTTTTTTATTATCTGCAAAACGTGGATCTTGGTGAAAACCAGAGCTGATGCCGTAAGCTTTTAAGGGATCTACTTGAAAAGTAAAATCATAGTCTTTAAGAATGACATTTGGACCCAGGATTTTTTTTGAGATACGGCCTTCAAATTTTTCACCGATGGGCCAATCACTTTTGCCTTTTTCCATGATCGGTGTAAATTTTAATTCTTTATCTGAAACCCAGGTCCACTGGCCTTTGATTTCTGGTTTAAGTTTAATGCCTTCAGCTATAGGTTTACCGATGGCATCAACAGAAGCGGCTGATTTACTAAACGTTAAATACAGCGAACGAGCTTCTGGTTTTTCAAAATTGTATTCATAAATTCGGCCGACTTTAACAGTCACGGCATCGGGCTGAGGTCGATTGTCGTAATAATTTTTAGCCCACAAACCACCGATAACCACGGCAACTAAAGCACCTAAACTGATAAACACTTTTTTAGTGCGTTCAGGATTTTCATTAAGTTTGTCTGAAATTTTTTGTAACCAACCGGGCTTTGTGTACTGAAGACTACCGAATATTTTTTTCATTCTAATATTTAATTACATCTTTTAAGATTCGGGTATCAGTACACCTAGCCTGAAGTCAGGTCTGGCCACAGTCCTTTTGTCTAGTGGTGTGTGCGTTGCACTTGTTCGGCTTTTTCAGTTGGTACACCAATCGTTCGACGATGTGGTCCTTCAGCAATTTCTTCCATCAGTTTTTTACAAAACGCCGGAATGTCCGCTGGCTTTCGACTTGTTACCAAACCTTGATCAGCCACAACCTCTTCATCAATCCATTTGGCTCCGGCATTAATCAGATCAGTTTTTAACGATGGCCACGATGTCACAACTCGCCCTTCTAAAATATTAGTTTCAACCAATGTCCATGGACCATGACAAATGGCGCCGATGGGTTTACCGCTGTCAACAAACTGACTTACAAAGTGAACGGCCGCTTCATTCATACGTAAAATGTCTGGATTAATAACTCCGCCAGGAAGAACTAAAGCATCGTACTCTTCCGCTTGAGCATGAGGGACTGTCACATCCACCATGATTTCATCGTTCCAATCTTTGTCTTTCCAGGTACGAATGGTTCCCTGTTTTAATGACACGATATCAACGATGGCTTCGTAGTCTTCTAAAATTTCTTTGGGTTTAGTCAATTCAGAATATTCGACGCCATCAGTTGCAAGAATAGCAATTTTTTTGCCTTTAATGGGATGCATAAGACCTCCTTCATGCAAATTACTCACAAGGAAGTCGCAAAAATTATGCCCGCTCTATTGATTTACAATCGTACAACCAACACGATCACTTACAAATTTAGCCACAGAAGGTTTGAAATCCATTCCCATAATGCCTGACGAAACAGATTTATTAGCAGCATCAATATTAATGGTAAAAATTTGTGGTTCAACCTTACTGTAGTTTGTGCAGTAGTCTTGATTCATCTTCATAACATACAAACAGTTGCATGTGTGAAACGCGCGATAACGGGTCGCTAAAAAAGCGAGCGGTGTTTTATATGGAGTTACGTTAAATGCTTGAGCCGATAAAGTAAAAAGTAATGTCGTTAAAAACGTTTTCATTATTTAACTCCTTCCGCCTGATGTTTTTTTTGTTGGTGTTCTTCTACGGCACGCACCGCTTT
>CAMLRE010000102.1 GCA_946482355.1 uncultured Bdellovibrio sp. | reverse complement strand
CAGGATCAGTTGGGTTCGCTAAATCCACTAAGCGGTAACGCCAGCGTTCTAATTCTCCACCGGATTTTTGAAAACCGCCGTTTGTATTAGAGTCATCGGTAAAATTAATATCATACATTAACATCGCGCGCGGAAGTTTTGTTCTTACATACCGTAACAGAGCGATCCAACGGCCAGGAAATCCGAACTGATATTCCTGCCATTGGTCCTCAATCCCCACAGTCATACTGTAAAGCTCGGCACCGATTGTGAATTCGTCGGCTTTACCAATATTTGCAATCGTAATATAAACATCTAAGTAAGTGCGAAAGCTATCAAACCAACGGTCGGGATCAATGGGCTGAATGTTTCCATGCCACCAGTGTTTGCGACTGCCATCAGGCATCGTTTGATAATACGGAAATTCACCATTTGGCCCGACAACAAAAAAGATAGGGCGAATACCTACAGTTAAACCCTGCTCTTTAATGTACTTCATTAAACGAATCATACGCTTTGCTTCGTCAGCACGGTCAGCTGGTTTTGTGACCGGCACAATCTCTGTACCTGTTCCTGTGATCATGCGCGCACGCACGTTTAATTCGACATGTTTACCACCTAACCGTTTAATATGATCAACGGCCACCTGTGCGGGTGTTTTTGTACCATCAATACTTGCATCGTAGTGAAAATCATCAGTTTCAGTTAAATTAAAACCACCACTGACATTTGCTAGGTCAGCGTACGCTTGAACACTAAATAACAAACTTAATACTATGAAATATTTAAAAAACTTTTTCATTATTCACCCTCTTCTGGTACACGTTTTAATTCAAATTCTTCTGAAATGGTTCCGCGCCCACCTTGAATCATCACACCGCGAACTTTATCGCCGTAATAACCAAGACGTAAATGGCTCCAGGTACCTGAGGCAAGCTTACCGGTTGTTAAGTGCACAGTGCGGCCTGTGACGATATCACTTCCAACGCTGTAATCCAGCGACGCATACACCATTCCATCTTTTGATAGATTTAAACGCCCCATCACAAAGCCGTTCATCACTGAAACAATTAGTTCAGCTTTACTTGTCGAACCGTCTTTAATAGTGATTGAACCTTTGTATCGTCCGGTGATTGTAGATGTGTCTTCTACGCCATCGTTATAAAGCGGCATTAAGCTTACTTTTTTTCCGGTTAAAGTTTTTACGTCACGTAAAGAATAAAGATCTTCAAATTTAATAGCACCTTCAGGCGTGATTCTAAAACTCACCACTTGATTGGCACTTCCGTCTAAATCAGGACCACGCTCAAAAGCCACGAATTTTTTATTTTTAAAATCATAGTTTACATAATAAAAACTTTTAAAGATCGAACGATCTTCAGTTCCAAGAGCTGCATAATGCATATTCTTACGAACTTGCACTATCGAAAAAATCCACGCTTTACCGGTGTGGTCTTTAAGACTGAAGTTTCCTTCAGCTGAATAGCGTTTAATCATAATTGGCGCAATCGAGCGCTGCATGTATAAACCGAACTCTTTAGCCTCGAAATCAAATCCGTACGTTTGTAATGTATTTAATAAAATCTGCATCAAGCGAATATATTCATCACCATAATGCATTGGAATTTCACTATCACGCGCGATAATAGATTGCGATAACTGACGAACCGTATTCGGCGCCATAGCTGCAAGAATCTTTTCAAATTCATTGGGTTCAAAAACAATTTGTAAAAGAATCATTCTTTGAATAAGTTCGCTTAACTTATCGCTGACATTTGTTGTAAGGTATCCGGGAATTTCGTTTTCTAATTTTAACATACGTTCTCTAAGTTGTAATAAACGAGTCGCGTATAAGTGCGATTCAATGGCGTTTTCTCGGTTGAGTAAAATAATTTTGTTACCGATCACATCAAGGTAAGTAGTTACCCCGTAAGTTGAAGAAATTTTGCCGATCCAGAATAAAGTTTGTTCTTCGGTTAATCCCGGTCGGCTTAAGTGTTTATTGGCTAAATCAGAAAGAATATTTCTTAAATTACCTTCTAAGCCCGGCTGATTCGGTAAGGTTTTTAAAAAGAGTTCATGCAAGGCCTCAACATTATTAGCCCCTTGAATAAGTTTTTCCTGACTGCGTTCTTTATTTAACACATCGGCAATAGAATCAGCATAGCGAAAAGCTAAATCGAAGTTCGCGTAAGCGGCGTAACGAAGAATTTGTTCTTCAGGTACGGTGCGCACATCTAACCATTTAATAGCTGCGCTAAACATAGACTCTCCTAAACGCTTCACCGCTTTTGGGTAAAGATCATCTAGCATAAACTGGTCTGATAAGTACTGAAGCTCTGGCAGAATAAAAAGATACTTATCCATTTGCTCAAGTTCAGTAAATTCAACAATATTTTTGTCGATATCAAAAACCACATCCCGTAAATCAATGCGACTTTGGCGGGCTTTAACTAAAAGCACATCGGGCTCGGCTAAATTAAGGGCCGCAAACGCTTGCGTTGCCGCTAATAAAATTACGGGGATTAAACTTAAAAATCTCATCTTGTACCTTCCAAAGTTATAGTTTCTTTTCTTATTGGTAATTGCCAGCGGCGATTGACTTCATCCATATTCACAAAGCGATAACCCATGCCTTTAATTCCCTTCACTAAACGGCGCAGATCATACGGATCACCCGGGTATTGCCCGCGCCCGCCATTTTGTAAGTTATCTAGAAGCGATGGGTGATAAAAAATTGAAGCCCACGCATCACGTAAAACCAAGTTACGTTTGGCATCTTCAAGAATTTCATCAAGCGTGCGCGGCCACACAACGTGTTCGCTTTTAAAAGGTTGCGAGTTTCCTAAATTTTCAGGAACTAGTCTTTGCCCGTAAACATCACCGTAAATTAAGTACGGAAACATCTGCCCGTTCCACGGCCCGGTTGTTTGCACCTTCATATTGCGAAAAGCCTGCAGGCGTTTTTGATAGCTGCCTGTATCTGAGCCCATTAATAAATCAGAAGAATAAGGCGGAACATTCTGAGCACTGTGATCAAAATAAATCACACGCCCCACATTCCACGTAAAGATGCGGCCAAAAATATAATAATCTAAAGCTGAAGCTTGGTAATGTGGTGTAAGCCAAGTGTTTGGCTTGATTCCCCCTTGAGCTAAAGAATATAAACCTTCTTGCAGACGTGATAAAACCCAAGGGGCACTATCTTTAGGAACCGGTTGGTTTAACGGCGCCGCCATCCAAAATTCAAAGTCATCTGTTGAAACGGCGTTATAAGGATTAGGAATATCTTCATACTGATGAGTGACCCCGTGCCAGATAAAAGAATGCCCAAGCTTTTTAAAATCTTCGACTAAAAGCATGAAGCCCGGTGCTTTTTCCATAGAAATAAAAGTGTTGGTTGAGGGATAATAGCGAAGTGGATCAGTAAAAATCGGAACTATTGAAACATTCGCTGCAATACTTTCTTCTTTTAAAACTTTTAATAAGTCATACGTAAATGGTAAAGAGATATACGGCGAAACATCTTCAATACGTAAGAAAGCTACTTTTTCGTTATGCATAGGGCTTTCGCCAAGCACATCAAAGAGCAAATCAGCTACGATTAAAAATCGGTCGGCCTCATGCATAAAGCTAAATGGCACATCAGCCACATAGAAATGATTTTTATTTCTAAGTACGTACGGGATTTTTTCTTTCGTCCCGTTATGAGTTAGTTCAGAAATAACCTGCGTGTCTGTGGCATCGTTGGTTTTTCTTAAAATCACATTTTCAAACGGAGCTAAAAACTGTGTCGGGTCAGTCCGGCTGAATTCACCGAATTTTCTAAATGTTTCTCCTTTATAAGAGGCAAACTTGTAAAACGTGGGTTTACCTTTAGCATCGCGAACTTCATTGTTTAATTTGCTTAAGCCTGAATAACTATAACCAAAGATATTGTGAAAATAATCAGGCCCCGGAAGCCAGATCGAATACCCCATCCACATCACAGGCTTTGTCGTAGACGCGTAGTCTTCGAAAAACTCTTTAGGAATTCCGTTTTCAAAATATGAACCTATATAAAAGCTGGCGTCACAACGGTCTAAATCACCTTTTTGGTATTGTTCAATGGGGCCGGCAATTTGTTGATACTTTGGAAAGTGAGCTAGCAAGTTTTGTAAAAAGATCGAATAAGTTCTTCCCATCCAGTACTTAGAGTCTTTTGACTGGTCATAAAAGATTTGCACACAGGGACCAAGGTTTTGCGTGCTCAATGATTTTAACGGGAAAACATTTTTTAATGAGATCTGTGCTTCAGCGACCGATGTCATTATCACAAGAGCCAGAAGCGCAATTAGTTTTGTTTTCATTTTTGCCTTTACGTTTATTTGAGACGTTTATTTCGTTCAAACAACGAGTTAAGGCAATTTTTTAGAATTTAATTTTTTTTGAAGTGGTAAATCTCCCCAAAACTATTGTTTGGCTTTATTGATTTTTAACTTCACGCTTTGCGTTTTTTGTTGAACGCAAAATTACAAGATTGAACCAATCACTGCACCGCTAATAATCAAGATCATCGCCATCAATGTCATCGTCGTAAATACTCCACCTGCAAAAACAACTAACAACAGCGTCGATAACAGTGGTGTTAAATAAGAAAGTGATCCGATTATACGCGGGTCACCCTGCTTTAAAGATTTATCCCAAAGAAAAAAAGCGAGGCCCATCGGCCCTATTCCTAACAAAACCAAAATAGGAACTTGCGATAACTGTAAAGGATACGATGGCTCAAAAATAAAATGACAAGCTAAAGATAAAACACCTGATAACAAACAAAATAAACCTACCGTAGGTGTTGTAATATCAGAAACTTTTTTTGATAACAGTGAATAACTGGCCCAGATAAATGCGGCAACAGCAGCTAAGCAGTACCCGATAACATTTTCATAAGTGACTACGACTGACCCTTTACTTGCGATCAGTAACGCTCCTGCAAAGCCCAATATCGAACCAAAGATATGCTTTTTGGTTAAAGCCACATTTGAAAAAAACATCGGCGATAGAAGCACGATCAATAACGGCCATAAATAATTAATTAAATTCACTTCAACGGCTGGTGCTAATCGAAAAGCCATGAATAAACAAAAGTGATAGCCAAATAATCCATAGATACCAACAGCCAGAGACTTCGTCGAAACCCGCCACTGACGCCACCACGGAAGCGAACACAGGCCACCGATAAAAAGAGTAATACCCACAAGTAAGAAAGCCGGCAAAGACGAGACTTTTTGCCCCAGAACAGCTAACGACGACCATAAGAGAATAGCTCCGAAAGCAAAAATATAGGAATTACGCATATTTAAAGCTTATCTAACTTACAGTTAATTGCGAAGAATATTTCTCTCGCTAAAGAAATTTTTATTTTCGTTTTGCATTTATTTTGTTCGCTGTTATAAACGCCCCCGAAAGAAACGGTTTATGGCTCGAGCAGATTATTCCCAAAATACAAGCTTATTATCAACAGAAAGCGACGTCGAACGCGCCAATTTTCGTGAGCTGTTTCGGCAGACTCCAGACATGGTTTGCATTTTATCCGGACCAAAACATCTTTTTGAATTTGTAAATGAAGCCCACATTAAAGTTTTAGGTTTCGATGCAACCGGCATGACGGTCAGAGAAGCCCAACCCGAATCTATCGAAGTTCATGGAATTCTTGATGAAGTTTACCGTACCGGAAAAACTGCCGAATTAATTGAAATTCCCGTGACCGTGACCAACCGCCTTCGCTATTTTAATTTAACCTATGCGGCCCGCCGTAATGTTCATGGTGACATCAACGGCGTAATGATTTTAGGAACAGAAATCACCGATCACGTTTTATCACGACAGAATTTAATGAAAGCCATCGACGCCTCTACGGCGGCTAATGAAGCGAAGTCGCGTTTTGTAGCGAATATCAGCCATGAAATTCGCACTCCTTTATCAGCCATTGTTGGCTTTACCAATCTTATTCAGCCTTTTCTTGAAAACTGCCCAGAAGGAAAAACCTATTTAGACCGTATAGCCCATAATGCTGATCAGCTTAGCCTGCTTATCAATGAATTTTTAGATCTTTCTAAAATTGAAGCTGAAAAGCTGGAGATTGAACAAGTAAATGTCGACATTGATAAAATCACAAATGACATTCTTTCAACTATGCAACTCAGAGCCCGCGAAAAAAGTATTGATTTACGTCTGGCATGGATGAGTGAAAAGCCTGAACGAATCGTGACCGACCCTTTACGCTTTTCGCAGATCCTGAATAACATTATCGGCAACGCTATTAAATTTACCGATCGTGGAGGCGTATTTGTTCAGCTTGAAGCCCACGATAAAACACTTTGTGTGCGTGTGACTGATTCCGGAATAGGTTTAAGCCCTGAACAACAGCAACGAATCTTTGAACCATTTGTTCAAGCAGATTCTTCAGTGAGCCGCAAATACGGAGGCACAGGCCTGGGTCTTTCGCTTTCAAAAAAATTAGCGCAGCTATTGGGTGGGGATTTAGTGTTAGAAAAAAGTCTTGCGGGAAAAGGCACAATCTTTCGCATTGATATACGCATCGACAATCCCACAGCGGTGGCTGAAGCTCCTATTAACAAAGAACCGAGTATTGATTCACAAACCTTATCCGGCCTAAAGATCTTAGTTGTTGATGATTCGCCTGATAATCGCACGATTGCTAATATTTACTTACAAAGTGCCGGTGCTATTTGTAAAGAAGCTGCCAATGGCGAAGAAGCTATTGAAATGGCTATGACAGAAGCTTTTGATATTGTTCTTATGGACATTCAAATGCCTGTTCTTGACGGATACCAAGCTATTTACCAACTAAATCAAAACAGGTTTCAAAAGCCAGTTGTGGCTTTAACAGCACACGCCTTTAAGGCCGAAAAAGAACGTTGTCACAAAGCGGGTTTTGCCGACTACGTAACAAAACCTATTGATCGCGAACAACTTATTCGAACTATTATTGATGTCGTTTCACATTAAAAGTTGTGTAATTTTCTTAACAATTATCTACACAACTAAACCGATTTTTCATTCGAGAAACTACTCTAAAAACCACGACTGGTGCCGTTCTTACACGGGGGTGTAAAATCGTTGCACACCCCCTGCCTTTATTATAGTTAATAGATTTGCTATCGGCCAAAAAAATTGATGGCACGGATAGTGGAATGAATTAGCTCATTAACAAATATGGAAATTTCCATGCATATGAAGGAGAACCTCGAATGAAAC
>CAMLRE010000101.1 GCA_946482355.1 uncultured Bdellovibrio sp. | reverse complement strand
AAATAAAAACGACAGTTCAAAAATTTATCGCTATAAATCAGTGCTAATTCCTGGTGATTCGTCACAAAAACAAGAAAAAATCTGGGGTAAAGCGATTAAAGACCCAAAAGATTTTAAATTCTTATCGTTAGGCCATCACGGCAGCAAGACAAGCAGCAGTGATTTTCTTTTAGATAAACTTTCAAATTTAAAAATAGCTTTCGTGCAGTCGCGAAAAAGTAAATTTAATCATCCACACAAAGAAACCGTAAAAAAGTTAAAAGCGCGGCATATTCCCCTTATCAGCACCGAAGACTGGGGAAACACCGCTATTATTTTTTAAGAAAGACTTATTCAACAGGAATATAAATATCAAATTCTGAATTATCAGACTCAGGATCAAAACGATGATCGTAAACTTCAAGATCGGCGGCCATACGCAGTTTTTTGCCTGATTTCGGAAGCCACGATCCGTAAATGTAATTCATAGTAAAATCTACTTTTTCTAAAGCCCCTTTATGAGTAAACACCGCATACTCTCCGGCCGGAATAACTTTAGAAACCATTCCACTTGGAATTTCACCCACATCTGAAACTTTCACGCAGGCCATGTAATAGCACTCATCGGGTGATTTTTTTTCATTTTGCGCCAGCGGCATACAAATGCCGTAGCTATTCTGATTCACAGGCTGTTTGATTTCGGCTTTACGACGTAAGAACTGACGCCACAAACGTGGCACGACAATATGGTTATTTTTTTCTGGAGATAAAATTGAAATCATCGGGCTACCCAGCCCGATCACGATGAACTCTTCGCAGGTTTTGAAAACAGGCTGCATATTAAATCCTTTGTACAAGTGATCTAGATAACCCATGGTGATTTTTGGTTTTGAAAAGATAGTGTGTGTTTTAGATCCGGTTTTTCGGTAATCGCCGGGTGTGATACCAAAGAAATTTTTAAAAGCGCGCGTGTAAGCTTCTTGAGATTCAAAACCGGCGCGCAAAGCAATATCGATAATACGTTTGTCGGTCTTTAAATCTTCGAGTGATTCCGAGAGTCTCCGCTTTCGGATATAGTCTTTCACCGTTTCACCCACTGCCGAGTTGAAAACCATCTGGAAATGCCAACGCGAAAAATTCGCCTTCTTGGCAATTTCATCCAGGGCAAGATTGTCATGCAAATGCGTTTCGATAAAGTCGATCGCATTTTGTATTTGATCCAAGAACGTCATTCGGGATCAATACTAACAACAAAAATAAATAGAGTTTTGATTTTTTGTGCGAATTTGAAGTACGCATCAAATAAAAAAAGCCTTCGTTTTAAGCGAAGGCTTTCGTAAATGCTGATTGATTAATCAATAT
This sequence comes from uncultured Bdellovibrio sp., assembly GCA_946482355.1. The sequence continues at coordinate 5,900 of CAMLRE010000101.1, read as the reverse complement.
TTAAATTTAAGAACTAGATTTTGTAAGGACGGTATTCCATTCCTAAATCTTTGGCTACTGGCTCGTAACATACGTATCCGCCGTAAACATTTAAACCTTTCATTAAAGGTTTAGATTTAGCAACTGCATCTTCAACACCCATAGCAGCGATCATTGAACCGTATTTTAACGTTACGTTAGTTAAAGCGTAAGTTGATGTACGAGGTACAACGCCAGGCATATTAGGTACGCAGTAATGGATTACTCCGTCTACTTCGTAAGTTGGGTTAGTGTGTGAAGTTGGGCGGCAAGTTTCAATACAACCACCTTGGTCAACCGCAACGTCTACAACTACTGAACCTTTTTTCATTCCTGAAACCATTTCTTTAGTAACTAAAGTTGGTGCTTTGTGACCAGTGATTAATACACCACCGATAACTAAGTCTGATTCAAGAACTGATTCTTCGATATTTTTTGCATTAGAGAATAAAGTTTGCGCGCGACCTTGGAAAATATCATCTAAGTACTCTAAACGAGCTGTTGATACGTCTAAGATTGTTACTTGAGCGCCTAAGCCTACAGCCATTTTAGCTGCGTTAGTTCCTACAACACCACCACCGATGATTGTTACTTTACCTGGTTTAACACCAGTTACGCCACCAAGTAAGATACCTTTACCAGCGTGGTCTTTTTGTAAGTAGAAAGCACCGATTTGAGTCGCCATACGGCCAGCAACTTCAGACATCGGAGTTAATAATGGTAATGAACCATTTTCTAATTGGATAGTTTCGTAAGCGATCGCTTTAACTTTGCGCTCAGCTAATACTTTTGTAAGTTTCGGCTCAGCAGCTAAGTGTAAGTATGTGTACATGATTTGGTTTTCGCGCATTAATTCATATTCATCTGGAAGTGGTTCTTTCACTTTCATGATCATGTCAGCTTTAGCGTAAACTTCTTTTTTAGTGTCGATGATTTTTGCGCCGGCTTTTTCGTACTGTTCGTTCGAAATACCGCTGCCAAGACCTGCGTCTTTTTCAACGATCACTGTGTGACCTTCTTTAGTTAACTGTTTCGCACCCGCTTCAGTCATACCTACGCGGTTTTCGCTGATTTTGATTTCCTTAGGAACTCCGATAATCATTTTTATCTCCTGCGCGCTTGCAATCGCGACTTTTTAAGCTCAGACCCAGGGCCCTTGCTTGTTAATAAATTTGAGAGGCCTGAAAGTACCCGAGCCCTTTTAAAAGAGCAATTAATCTAATTTTTAGCGGTCTTGTGCTATGGAATTAATGCACAGTTTTATTGCAGATTTACGCCGTAATCGGTTTCTATTCGATTTTGCAGGTCTCGGTAATTCACGGGTTTAGTAAAATATCCCCTGGCGCCAAGGCTAAACGACTTCTGAATACTGGCTTCGTCGTCATAGGCACTCATCATAAAAACATCAATACTTGGAAACTTCTTTTTAACTTTTGAAAGCAATTCAAAGCCCGAAACTTCAGGCATATTGATATCGGTAAATAAAACTTCTAATCCGGGATGGCGTTCGGTGTGTTCAAAGTAGTTCAGACATTCCTGCGCACTTTCAAAGAAGTGAAACTGAATTTCACCGCTTTGAATGGGCTTACGCAGTTTCATTTCATAAAGCACTCCCACACTTGATTCATCGTCAACCATTATTACATCAAGAGGTGGAAGCGCCGGATTCATGGAGTGGCCTCGGCGGTTAAAAACACATCCGGAAATTCAATAATCACTTCGGTGTATTCATTTTCTTTACTTAAAATATCAAAAGTTCCGCGATTTTTTTCGACCATTTGTTTTGCCACCCAAAGCCCAAGCCCTGTGCCTTCGCCGGGCGGTTTTGTCGTGTAAAATTCATCACACACATGCAGTAAATGATTTTGCGGAATACCTGTTCCGTTATCGCGGATACGAATCTGGCAGCGGGCGCGTTCGACGTGCAAATCAACTCTTAGTTCAGGAATAAAATTTCCGTCACCGCGCTGTAATTTTTCACTTAAAGCATAAACCGCGTTATCAATAATATTGATAAAAACTCTTTCAATGCCTGGCGAATCAATCAAGCTGACCTCGACTTGCGGGGTGATATGAATACTTTTTCTAAGTTTTGATTTTAGGTTAATATCATTTCGCGAACGTAAAAACACATCTAAGGCATGATTTAACAATGTCGAAACGTCAACTCGCTCAGGCATCATATTTTCTTCTTGGCGGGCCTGTTTAAGCATACTTGTAATAATGTCGTTAGCACGAACTCCGTATTGATAAATCATATCTAAAGCCCGTGCACGTGATTCTTTATCAATTTCAGTGCTCATTAATAATTCTGAGGCATTAATAATAATATTGAGCGGATTTTTTAATTCGTGGGCAATACCTAAAGTAATGCGCCCGATAGTGGCCAGCTTTTCCTGTGAAATTAATTGCATCGTGCGTTCTTGCACTAACTTTTCAAGATCTTCATTGTTCTTTTTTAATGTTTCTTCGACGTCCAATCTTCGGTATTCGGCACCAATACGAGCGGCGAAAAACTCTACAACAGAAGTCATTAATTCTAATTCTTTAAAGGGTCGGTCATCCATCACGACCAGTAAACCTAAAAGCTCGCCATCGGGTGAAAAAAAGGGAGACCCCATATAAGATTGGGCGTTCATATCTTTTAACATTTGATCGCGAGGAAACTGGTCTTGCACATTGGCGCTGTAACAATTCACCCGTGTTCCGCACAAGACATCAGTACACGGCGTGCCTTCGAGGTCATAGATCACGTTGTCGATAAATTTTCCGTCTGAATAAAGATAATCTGTTTGAACACTTTTTTCGAGCGGCTTTACCGCATGTCCGACCATTACATATTTAACATCTAAAGCATTAGCTAACCGGTGAATCAGTTCGCGGATATATTCTTTTCCTGACAGCAGTTGATCGACATTGTAAATACCACGAATGACTTCTAAAACATCTCTGTTGGCGTCCATAAAGAACCTCCACAGAATATTTTAGCTGTGACGCTCAGTTATAATCTATAGTTTTCTCTATAGTTTTCTCTACAGTTTTTTATACAGGTCTTCGTCAAAGCCAAAGCATAACACTTTGCTGCCTGACTCTAAGATCGGTCTTTTGATTGCCGAGCTGTTTTTTAACAATAAGTTGATTTGCTCACTGCGACTTGCAGCCTCAAATTCGTCTTTGATCTTACGAAAAGTGGGGCCTTTTTTATTGGCTGGTAAATCTCCAAAAACTTTTTCCCAACGTTTAAGATCATCTGCTGTTGGCGGTGTTTTTTTGAAATCAACGAAATCGTAATCAATTTTCTTTTTCTCTAAAGCTTGGCGTGCTTTTTTAACCGTGTCGCAATTAGGAATTCCGTACATTTTATATTTCATAATAAACCTTATCTTTACCCTTTATGAAAACATTTTCGGTTGAACCACAGAAATTGAAGCTGGAATTTTCTTTTTCGGAGCGTTCTTCTTACTCCACTGAAACTTTTTAAAGTTCACTGTGCCCGCATCAGAAAACTGAATGCCTTCTTTTTCTAAAAGTTTTTTCTGTGTTTTGTATTCTTTAGTAAATTTATGAAAAGAAATCTTACCTTGCGAATTAATCACCCGTTGCCAAGGCAGTTTATATTTTTTCGAACACGCATGTAAAATCCAAGCCACACCACGTGAACCACCGGCATTACCAGAAATCTTCGCAATTTGTCCGTAAGTCGCAACCTTACCGCGCGGGATTTTTTTAACCATCTTAATCACCGCCTTGGTAAACGGCGTATTTTCATTAACTTTCTTAAAAGCCATAAGATTATTCGAAATGACCGTTTAGTTTTTGATTTCGTAATTCAAAACCAAGCTTAATACGCACGTCATGCCCGTCTGATAAAGGCGGGATTTCGTTTTCGGCAAACCAGCCGATCTCGCTGGTTTCTTCTGATGTTGTGGGTGTTCCGCCGACGAGTTCGCCACGGTAACAAACGTGGCAGAATTCGTTATCTTTCCAAGGGTAGTTTTTATATTCGTAACATTGCGAACTAAATACACCTAATAGGCCGGTGATTTTAACTACGTAACCCGATTCTTCAAAACATTCACGGGCGGCGCACTGAGCTGGCGTTTCGCCAAGATCTTGCTTGCCACCGGGTAAACACCAAAAACCGTTATCGGTGCGTTTTACGAGTAAAACTTTATTTTCAGAATTTAAAACAAAGACATCGGCTGCGGGGCTTAGCTTCGTTCCCATTTTTAGCCTACGCTCCATTGAGAGAACTTTTTCATCTCAGAAGATACGTCAGCGCCTAATTCGACGAAACGGTAACTTTGTGGTTGTGATACGATTTTACGAACTAATTTATTCATAATATCATGACCCGCTTTATGTAAAATTAAATGACCCATTAATGGCATCTCTAGAGTGACCAGATCACCTAAAGCATCTAATACTTTATGACGAACAAATTCATCTTTATAACGTAAACCATCCGGGTTAATCACTTTTGTATCATCTAAAACAATACAGTTATCAAGTGATCCGCCTTTAGCAAGGCCTGAAGCTTTTAACTGCTCAACATCTTTTAAAAAACCAAATGTTCTGGCTGGTGCGATTTCACGAGCGAAAGACTGCTCAGTGATTTCCATATCAATTGTTTCTTTACCAATCACTGGGTGTGGAAAATCAATAGTCACTGCCACTCGTAATCCGTGGTACGGAAGCACGTAAGCATGTTTGTCACCTTCAGAATAACTGATCGGTTCTGTGATGTAGCAGTATTTACGAGGTTCATCTAATTCGATAAGTTCTGCGTTCATTAAAGCTTGTGTGAAATAAATTGAACTTCCATCACAGATCGGAATTTCGGGGCCATCAAGCTCGATATAGATATTATCAATTCTTAAAGCTGATAAAGACGAAACGCAGTGTTCGATGGTCGCTACTTTAAAAATATCACCGCCCACAACAGTTTGGTAACTCACCGCTTGAACGTTTGTCGCTGATACTTTTAAAAACGGTTTTCCCGGAAGATCGGCGCGAATAAAATAAACACCCGTATTTGCCGGTGCTGGTTTAAAACGTAATGTGCAGATTTCACCCGAGTGAATACCTACACCTTTAACTTCTACCGTTTTACGAATTGTCTTTTGAAAAAACATCTAAATCCTTTGCATACTGGGTCAACATTCTTCCGCGCGGAGTTTTTTGAATTAAACCTTCTTGGATTAAGAATGGTTCGTAAACTTCTTCTAAAGTTTCGCGGTCTTCACCTAAAGCAGCGGCCATAGTTTCAATACCTACCGGGCCACCCTCGTATTTTTCAGCCATTAATTTTAATATACGACGGTCCATATCGTCTAGCCCGTGCTTATCTACACCTAATTGATCAAGCGCATACAAAGCAATTTTTTGTGTAACCGTGCCATCCCCTTTAACTTGGGCATAATCACGAACACGTTTAAGAAGACGATTTGCCACACGAGGTGTACCGCGTGCACGGCGAGCGATTTCTTCAGCGCCGTTAGGTTCCATTTGTAAATCTAATAAACCTGCTGAACGCATAAGAATTTGTTTAAGCGCATTTTTATCATAGAACTGAAGACGTTCTTGAATACCGAAACGATCACGAAACGGATTATCAAGTAAACCCGCACGTGTTGTTGCGCCAATCAACGTAAATGGCGCTAATTGAAATTTCATCGACATCGCTCCCAAGCCTTCGCCGGTGACGATATCAATGTAATAATCCTCCATCGCAGTATATAAGTACTCTTCAATTGAAGTGTGCAGACGATGAATTTCATCAATAAATAAAATAGAGTAAGGTTTTAACGAAGTTAAAATTGCTGCTAAATCGCCTTTTTTATCAATGGCCGGAGCTGAGGTAATTTTAATTTCTACACCTA
>CAMLRE010000100.1 GCA_946482355.1 uncultured Bdellovibrio sp. | reverse complement strand
GGACTCGAACCCGCAACCTGCTGATTACAAATCAGCTGCTCTACCAATTGAGCTATGCCAGCATAGCCTAAAACTTTTGGTCATTTTGAAGAGATCAAAATCGACAGAAATTTTAGTAACTTGGAATTTTTACTGGATTCGCGGTGTCAGGTCAATTCGAATTTTTAAATGATTTTAAAGTTTTATGCTGGATTTTTAGCCAAGTGCGCCTCAAAGACATCACTGTAGACTGGAAAATGACCATTCAGTTGGCTTTCCATTAAAAAAATGGACGAAATTTCACCTTTTCCCAAATCTATTTTTTTAAAAGGCCCAATCGCCGACTCAATAGAATTTGGATTTCGGAGCCGTCCTAAAGTCATATGTGGGTAATATTGCATTTGCGGAATCAAACCGAGCTTTTCTTCAAGCGCCGATTGTAAATCTAAGAGTGATTGTGAACGCTGAACATCGACGAAGAGTGTTCGTGCTTTTTGAAAATGATCGAAAGCTCCCAGGTCGCGTATTTTTAAATTAAACTCTGAAAACTCATTCGCTACCTCAGAAATTTTAGTCTGTAATTCTGGAATTTTTCCGGCCCCCGTCTCACCTAAAAAACTCAGTGTGACATGCATATTCTCGAGTGGAGACCACTTGATATTAATTTCTTTTTGATCGAAAGATTTTTTTAATTTTTTTAAGAATGGATCTAAATGATAGATCTGACCAAGACTGGGTTTGATAGCGACGAATAATCTTTTACTCGATGTTTTTGCTTCCATTCACGGTAATTTTATCACCGTGAATTTTCGAAGGTCCAACTTATTTATGAATTATTTTTTATTTTTAGCAGCCCATTGACGTTTTGTTTCAGCTAACGCCATAGCTGTTGCCACTGAAACGTTATAACTTGCGTCTGCTGCAGCTTGCGGGATTGACACGAGTTCATCACACACGCGCTCTGTTGTCGAACGAAGACCTTTATCTTCGGCGCCCAGTACCCAGATTACTTTTTCCGGATATTCAATATCGTAAATTGATTTTTCAGCCTTATGCGAAAGACCGTAAACCCAGAAGCCGGCTTCTTTTAGCTTTTCAAACGGCTCGTTGAAATTATTAATTCTGGCAATTTCTACGTGTTCAGCACCACCGCACGCTACTTTATGAACGGTTGGCGTTAAACCTACGGCGCGGTCTGAAGGAATAATGACTCCGCTGACTCCCATTAGCCAGCTCGTACGTAAAATCGCCCCAAGATTGTGAGTATCTTCAACACCGTCTAAAGCCACGATCATGCTTTCGTGCTCCCACGCCTGGTGAGTGTAATCAAAGGCCGGGTTGTAATCTGAAAATACGATTACCCCTTGGTGTGATTGTGTGATCTTTGCTAATTCTGGCTCTGAACGCTCTTCAAAGCGAATATCGTGGTCTCTGAAGATAGCTAGCAATTCTTTAACTTCAGGAGTCGACATTAGATTTTTTTGAACAATCGCTTGTTTCACCGATTGTGGGCGCACACGTAAAACTTCTTTTACCGCGTGTGTACCTGTGATTTGTCTCCATGATTTAGGAAGCGAAGAATGCATGCTTTGAGTTTGTCCGCCGCCCCGAGGTTGTGGACGTCCGCCACCACCATGAGCTGGGCGTGACTGTGGACGAGAACCACCGCCTTGAGATGAACGTTGTTGGCCTTTGCCACCTTTTGAATTAAACGAAGATTTTCTCATAACTATTTCCTAAATTTTTAAAGCAAAAAAACCTTACGGTTTTAGATTGTTTTTAAAATATCTAAAACGGCTTGTTTTGGGTTTGGCGCTTGAAGGATCGGTCTACCAATAACTAGGGCCGATGCGCCAGCACGAAGTGCTTGTTGTGGATTCATTACACGTTTTTGATCGTCTGTAGAAGCGTCAGTCGGTCTGATTCCCGGAGTGACCTTATACAGATTGTGGTTTTTTAGCAGTTCTAGTTCGTGAGCCGAACACACTAGGCCCGAAAGCCCTGATTCTAGAACAAGGTTTGCTAGGCTTACCACATGTTCTGAGACCTGCCATGGATGAAGAGAGCTTGGCATTGAGTGCTGATCCCAGCTTGTAAGTATAGTCACAGCTAAAATTTTAAAAGGGCGAATTTGATTTAATTCTTTCTCTAACTTTGCAAGCTCGGTTAAAGCTTCTTTACCAGATAGAGCGTGAACCGTGACGAATGTTGCTCCAGCTTGAAAGCTTGTTTTAACGGCCGAAACCATCGTTGAGGGGATATCAAAATATTTATTATCAATAAATACGGGCGCAATGGCCGCACATTCTTTAATGAAATCCGCGCCGTATTGATAACCTAAACGCGGACCAATTTTAATAGCACCAATATCACTCCCCACTTGATCTAAAATCTTTTTTGCTTGCTCTTTTGTATCGACATCAAGAGCTAACATGATTGGATTTTTGATCAGGTTTGAATTCATTATCGGTCGCCTTTCAAAATTAACGAGTTGCTAAAACTTTTTCAACCTGAGCCATCACTTGGTCAGGAGCCATTTTTTCAACTTCTTTTGTTTTACGGTTTACAACTTCGATTTGACCGGCGTCGAAACCTTTTTTGCCAACCACGATACGAACAGGTAGACCTAAAAGATCTGCATCTTTAAATTTTACACCTGGGCGTTCATCACGATCATCGATAAATGTTTCAATGCCTTTTTCAGCGAAACGTAAAGCCATTTCATTTACATAGCCATTTAATTTTTCATCTTTAATATCTAATAAACAAATATGAACATGGAATGGAGCAATCGCTTTTGACCAGATGATACCATCGGCATCATGGCTTTGTTCGATCGCAGCCTGTACTACGCGCGTGATACCAATACCGTAACAGCCCATTTCGTAATACTGAGATTTTCCGTTTTTATCTAAGAAGGTACCGTTCATTGTTTTAGAGTACTTTTGACCTAAATAGAAAACGTGACCTACTTCGATACCGCGGTAAGCTTTTAAACGACCGTTAGATTCAGGGCATTTATCTCCGGCACGTGCCATACGTAAATCAGCCGTTTTTGTGATTTGGTAATCACGGCCATGGTTTACATTGCGTAAGTGGAAATGATCTTCGTTAGCCCCCACGATATAGTTTTTTAAACCCATAATGCCGTTATCAGCATAGATTGGAATTTTTAAGCCCACAGGGCCGCATGAACCAGGGTTAGCGCCTGTCACTTCACGCACTTGTTCGTCAGTTAACATTTCTGGCTCGTTGGTCATTCCCAGCATGTTTTTAACTTTGATCGGGTTAACTTCATCAGAACCACGTAAAAGAACGGCGAATGGTTTGATGTCTTTAACTTTGGCATCTTCGTTAGAGTTGAAATATAAAGTTTTAACTAATTCGCGAGCTGGAACTTTTGTGAAAGCTTCAAGATCTGCGATAGTTTTTTGATTTGGAGTTTCGAATTTCTCCATTGTTTTTTCAGCTTCATTTGAAATTTGTGGTTCAGCATCGATTGCTGGGCAAACTTCAACGTTAGCTGCAAATCTTGTTGTATCTGAAACTAATAACGCATCTTCGCCAGCTTCAGCTAATAATTGGAATTCGTGAGTTTGGCTACCACCGATATTACCGGCGTCAGCTTGTACCGCGCGGAATTCTAAATTTAAGCGGCTGAAAATACGATCGTAAGCTTTATACATATCTTCGTAAGTTTTAAGAGCGCCCGCTTGATCGACGTCAAAGCTGTACGCATCTTTCATCACGAATTCACGACCACGCATCAAACCAAAGCGTGGGCGAATTTCGTCACGGTACTTAGTTTGGATTTGGTAAATGTTTTTAGGAAAATCTCTCCATGATTTTAATTCATGGCGAACGTAATCCACTACCGCTTCTTCAGCTGTAGCGCTTAAACAAAACTCTTGGTTGTTGCGGTTTTTAAATTTTAAAAGACCTGCGCCCATTTGAGCCCAACGGTTTGTTTCTTCCCATAATTCGCGGGGTTGAACCACTGGCATTAAAATCTCAATACCATTGGCTTTATGAAGTTCTTCGCGAACGATTTCTTCAAATTTTCTGATCGCACGAAGTCCGATAGCACTGTAAGTGTAAAGACCTGGGCCAAGTTTTTTCATAAATCCAGAGCGCATCATTAATTTGTGCGATGGGATTTCGGCATCAGATGGAGCTTCTTTTAATGTGAATAAGTGAGTTTGTGACCATCTAAGTGTTGAAATTTTCATATATTAACCTCGATACCGTAAGCTTTGATTTTTCTGTGTAAGTAACTGCGCTCTAAACCAATGGCTTCAGCAGTTTTTGAAATGTTGCCACCGTTTTCCTGGATTTTTTTAATTAAATAATCTTTTTCAAATTCCGCACGTGCATCACGGAATGTTGAAATTTCAGAGTGCGAACCCTGTTGGCCATCTTTTTTATCTGATAAACCGGCAAAACGTAAATCATGCACATCCACGTAATCAGACGGCGTTAAGATATACACGCGTTCGATAAAGTTTTTTAACTCGCGGATATTACCCGGCCAGGTGTGTTTAACTAAAAGTTTTAAACCTTGTTCAGAAATTGTTTTTCTAAACGAAGCCATTTGTTTTGCGATAATATCGCTGAAGTGAAAAATTAATGACTGAATATCTTCAGGGCGATTACGTAACGGCTCAACGTGAATTTCGTTATTTTGTAATAACGCGGCTAACTCAGTGGCGATTTTTCCGCTGCTGATAAGGCCCGTTAAAGCTTGCGATGAAGTTAGAATCACACGCGAAGCTGCATCGATAGGATCAGCCGATCCTACGCGAGAAAACTTTTGAGTTTTTAAATAATTTAAAAGTTTTAATTGAATCGCCTGTGGCATTTCTTCGATCTCTTCGATGATGACTGTGCCACCTTCGATAAGTTCTAACTTGCCTTTACGCGTTTTATCGATTCCCGGTAATACGCCTTTTTCGATACCGAATAATTCGATCTCGATTAAGTCTTGCGGTAATGTGGCACAGTTTACTTCAACAATAGAACGGCTGGCTTGCGCTGACATAAAGTGAATGTTTTGCGCCACTAGCTCACGACCCGATCCAGATTCACCAGAAATTAGAATCGTTTGCTGAGTTTTAGCAACTGTCGTGATTTGCTCACGCACTTTTTGTAACGATTTAGATTCACCGACAAGCGCGATATTTTTTCTAAGTTTATTTAGTAACGCTTGTTTTTCATCTTTTTCAGCTTTGAATTTTAAAACGTGATCAATCACTAGAGTGATTTTTTCTAGTGAAAGTGGTTTTTCGATAAAATCCCACGCGCCGATTTTAGTGGCCTTAACCGCTGTTTCAATTGTTCCGTGACCAGAGATCATAATAAACTGAGTTTCAGGGTTATGCGGAATAGCTTGTGTTAAAACTTCGATACCATCCATTTTCGGCATCCAGATATCTAAGAAACAAATGTGGGGTTTAAATTCTTGAAGAACTTGTAAACCTGTAGGTCCATCTGGCGCTGTTAAAACATGAAAACCATCGTCTTTTAAACTTTCAGATAAGACCTGACGGATCGGTCCTTCATCGTCGATAATTAGAATACGTGTTTTCAGTTTTTCTTCATGCAGAACATTCATAAAAATTTCCCCTAAAGGCTTTATTTAAGTCAGACCAAGGCGCAAGGAGGAAGGCGTACGTTCACGTACGTCGCCATTGCTAGCAACGCGGGGCTGGCTTAAATAAAGACTTTAGTTGATTATGGTGCGCTTGTATACAATGGAAGCTCTATATAAATCTTTGTTCCTTGAGGTTCGTTGCCTAAAGCGCGGATTACGCCGCCGTGATCTTCGATAATACTTTTCACGATCGGTAAACCTAGACCTGTTCCTTTTTCTTTCGTCGAGAAATAAGGCTCAAATACACGCACTCTATCTCGCGCCGGGATTCCCGGACCGTTATCAATGATGTAAATTCGGGCAATTTTGTGTTGAGTTTGATATTCTGTGCGAATTGTTACTTCTGGATTTGCAATCTGTGCTGTTGGGTCCTCAGTTGCATGAACCGCGTTATCAAGTAAGTTTACAAACACACGTTTTAGCTGAGCCGGGTCGAATTTAAACTCTGGCAACGCCGGATCTAACTCTAAGTTAAATTTGATATTGGTGTGGTTTTGCGAATACGCCTCACCCATGCCTTTTAAAACATCGTTTAACTGGGCATGAATTTGTTTAAGTTCAGGCATACGCGCAAACTGCGAAAATTCATTCACTAGATTTCGCATATCATCGACTTGCGACACGATCATTTGAATCGAATCTCTAAAAGCCTGTTCGTTAATTTGATCGCCGTACTTACGCGAAATACGTTCGGCAGCTAACTTAATCGGTGTTAATGGATTTTTAATTTCATGAGCAATACGACGAGCTACTTCTTGCCAAGCCGCTGCACGCTGCGCATTCACAATCGGAGTCATATCATCAAATACCATAATACGACCGATTTGCTGCTGAAACTCATTACGTAAAATTGAAATATGCACTGATAGTGGAATTGGTTCTTTTTCAATGCCTTTTTCAGTTTGTTTTTCAACTTCGATACGGATTTCTTTTTGCAGACTTGTTAAATTATTTTCCTGCATCGCTTTTACAAACTGCGAGAAAATTTTGTAGTTTTGTTCGTCTAACAATTGTTTAATTGGCTTACCAACGGCTTTTGTTTGATCGGTATTTAACAATTCACCGGCACGACGATTCATTGTCGTAACAACGCCAGCCATATCAACTGATAAAACTCCGGCAGAGACGTTTCCTAAAACGATTTCAACGTAAGTTGTATATTGGTTTAAGTTTTTAATCGTTTGTTGAAGTTCTAATTCAGACGATGAAAGATTTGAAATCATCTGATTGAAGTTTCCGATTAAGCTGTTGATTTCTTCAGAACCTGACTCGATTTCAAGTGATGAGTAATCCCCGCCAGCTACGCGTTTTGTAGCACGGCCTAATTGCACCAGCGGAACCGATAATTGTTTTGCCAAGTGGAAACCAAACCAAATCGCCGCAAATAAAATAACTAGCGACATCACAATCTGCATGACGAAGTACATCGACTTAAGTGGATTTTCGATCAGCGTGTTGGTTTGAAATTCCTGGTACGCACCCACGATATCGTCAAATTTTGCCCCGGGCGCTAAGTTTAAAACTTTAGAGACAACAACAACACCGTGATCCATCGGCACCATCATGCGCAGCAAATGTGAATCTGAAAAAACTTGCACTAAGCTTGCTTGGCTTTCGTGTAAAAAACCTTTTT
>CAMLRE010000099.1 GCA_946482355.1 uncultured Bdellovibrio sp. | reverse complement strand
AGCAACAGATAAGTTGTCAGCGTCTTTGATGTTAGGAACCATTAAACCACGCTCAGTAGAAACTGCGATACCGATATTGTAGTAGTTATGGTATTCGATTTCATCGCCAACGATCCAAGCATTAACTGCCGGAAGTGATTTTAAAGCTTCGATAGCCGCTTTAACAAAGAAACCGTTGAAACCTAAGTTAACACCGTATTTTTCTTTAAACTTATCTTTGTATTTGTTTCTAATCTCGATCACGTTTGTCATGTCGATTTCGTTGAACGTCGTTAAGATCGCAGCATTGTGTTGAGCGGCTACTAACTTCTCAGCAATTTTTTTACGGATTGAAGTCATTTTCACACGTTGGATATCACCTTGCTTAGATGGGCCACGTGGAACCGGAGTTGTCGTCGGAGCTGCAGGCGCTTTTGCTGCTGGAGCAGAAGGAGCCGGGGCTGATGCCGGAGCATTTAGAACATCACCTTTAGTTAAACGGCCACCAAGACCAGTGCCTTGAATATTAGATACATCTAAACCACGTTCATTAACTACACGTTGAACGGCTGGAGATTGGTGAGCTTGTAGTTCTGGGTGAGTAGGTTTAGCTGCGCCACCAGAAGTTGCACCTGCTGCCGGTTGAGAAGGAGCAGCTGCTTGTGCAGGTGCCGCGGCACCTGCCGATGCAGGAGCTTTAGCATCAGTATCAATCGAACCTACTGTGGCTCCGATCTTAACTGTATCGCCAGCTTGAGCATTGATTGTAAGAACGCCGTCTTTTTCTGCGATCACTTCAACAGACGCTTTATCTGTTTCTAACAACATGATTACTTCATTCATTTTCACATAGTCGCCAGATTTTTTTGTCCAGCTACCGATAACGGCTTCAGTAATAGATTCACCAACTGCAGGTACTTTTACATCTAATTTCATTTTAAACCTCTGATTCCTTAATCTTTATAAAACTTAAACTTTAAAAACTTTTTCAATAATTTCAGTTTGTTCAACTTTGTGACGGTACACAGAGCCCGTAGCCGGAGACGCGCGGTCAGGACGACCTACGTAACCAAACTGAGCTTTTGAACCCATCTCTGTAAGAAGAGATGCAAACTTGAAGTACACATAACTGAAAGCGCCCATGTTTTGTGGTTCTTCTTGAGCCCATAAAACTTTTTTCGCATTCGGGTATGACTTCATGATTTCTTTTACTTTCCAGTGAGGGAAAGGAGAAATTTGCTCTAAACGAACTAGTGCTGTTTTCGTGTCATTTAATTTTTCACGTTGTTCTAGTAATTCGTAATATAACTTACCAGATACAAACACCACTTTTTCAACTTTAGAATTATCAGTTAACAATGTATCAGCGATCACTTCTTGGAATGAACCATTGGCCATTTCAGAAATCATGCTTGTTGCGCGCGGGTGACGAAGTAAAGATTTCGGAGACATCACCACAAGTGGTTTTCTGAAATCACGTTTCATCTGACGGCGTAACGCATGGAAAATTTGTGCTGGTGTTGTTAAGTTCACAACTGACCAGTTGTTCTGAGCAGATAATTGTAAGAAGCGCTCTAAGCGGGCAGAGCTATGCTCTGGGCCTTGGCCTTCGTAACCATGAGGTAATAATAAAACTAAGCCTGACATTTGTTGCCACTTAGATTCACCAGCCGCCAAGAATTGATCGATAATAATCTGAGCACCGTTTGCGAAATCGCCGAACTGAGCTTCCCAGATAGTTAAGAAACTTGGGTCAGTGATTGAGTTACCGTATTCAAAACCCATAACTGCGTATTCAGATAAAATAGAATCGTAAACGCAAAAATTTGTTTTTTCAGAATTTAATTGTTTTAACGGAAAGTAAGACTCATTTGTTTTTGTGTCGTAGAAGCCCGCATGACGGTGAGTGAATGTACCACGCACGCAATCTTGACCTGTTAAACGAACAGAAGTTCCTTCGTTAATTAATGAGCCGTAAGCCAGTAATTCGCCCATACCCCAATCGCAAGCTTCTTTGCCAGCGGCCTGTTGTTTGCGTGTTTCAATAAGCTTAACTAATTTTGGGTGAATGTTAAATCCAGCCGGAACATTGGCGATTTGTTCGCCCACTTTTTGTAAAGTAGCAGCATCAACTGAAGTTTTAACTGGTTTTTCCATATCTTCAGTGTTGCCTTTTTTTAGACCCGCCCAAGCACCTTCGAATTTGAAAGTTTTAACTTTCGGAGCTTGTGCTTTAGTTGTGTCGTAAACTTTTTGTAGATCGTTCATGCGATCAGTTAAAAGTGTATCGGCGAAATTTTGATCAGCCACATTAGCTGCAACTAATTGCTTCGCATAAAGCTCGCGTAATGTTGGGTGCTTTTTGATGATATCGTACATTAACGGTTGAGTGTAAGCAGGTTCATCACCTTCATTGTGACCGAAACGACGGTAACAAGTTAATGTAATCACGATATCGCGACCCCATTCCTGGCGGTAGCGAACGGCGATATCCATCGCGCGAACACATGATTCAGCATCATCACCATTACAGTGAATCACTGGAATCGCTAAAGCCTTAGCTACATCAGAAGAGTAGTGCGCTGAACGAGAGTTTTCAGGGTTAGTTGTAAAACCAACTTGGTTATCGATGATTAAGTGAATTGATCCACCAACCGCGTAACCACGAACATGAGCCATCTGTAATGATTCCATTACCACACCTTGACCCGCAAATGCGGCATCACCGTGAATAATTAATGGAAGAACTTTTTTACGCTCTTTTGTGTCGTTTAGTTTTCTTTGTGCGGCACGAGCCATACCAAGAACAACCGGACCCACAGCTTCTAAGTGAGAAGGGTTGAATGCTAATGAGCATTCAACTTTGCCTGTTGGAGTTGTTTTTGTCGTTGAGTAACCTAAATGGTACTTAACATCGCCATCGTAATCATCTAATGGTTTTTCTAGTTCAGTCGGGCCGTTGAAATCAGCGAACATGGCGCCGATATCTTTACCCATGAAGTTTGCTAAAACGTTAACACGACCACGGTGAGCCATACCGACCACGATTTCTTGTGCGCCAAGAGAAGACGCGCGAGTTACCATGTGATCCATCATCGGTAACGTGGCATCAGCCCCTTCAACCGAGAAACGTTTTGTGCCCACGTAACGAGTGTGAATAAATTTTTCTAAAGATTCAGCGCGAGTCACTGATTTTAAAATTTCTTTTTTGTTATCAGCTGTTAATTTGAACGCCGGAGAATTTTGTTCGAACTCTTTGATAAACCAGTTACGAATTTCAGGGAGAGCTTCAGCAAACTGAGCTGTGATCTTACCGCAGTAAGAAGCGCGCAAGTGAGCGATGATTTCTTTTAACGTTGAGTTTGGTTTACCAACAACAGAACCAATTTGAAAAACTTGGTCTAAGTCTTTTTCAGTTAAATTAAATTTGTTCAATTTTAACTGATCGTTGTGAGCTGGAGTATTTGTTAACGGATCAATATCAGCTTCGTAGTGACCGTAAGTGCGGTAAGCATTAATTAAATTATAAACATCCAATTCTTTTTCAGAAACGCCAAATGAGCCATCTTTCATGAACTCAACGCCTTCAAAGAAACGTTTCCACTCAAGATCTACTGAATCCGGAGATTTTTTAAATTGGTTGTATAGTGATTCGATGTATTCAAGATTCAAATGATTCATGACTAATAAGCCTCTCTTAAACTTTACGCATGATTTGTTTTTTTCGCTCTTGATTGTGTCACAAAGATCGTACAAAATTAAGCGTATTTTTCACAATTTGAGAGAGGAAATTAGCTCATGAGCAAGACCCACAAATTAGTCATCGTTCGTCATGGTGAGTCCCAATGGAATCAAGAAAATCGCTTTACTGGTTGGAAAGACGTCGACCTGTCTGAAAAAGGACGCACAGAAGCGCAAAAAGCTGGCAAATCTTTACTAGAGCAGAAATTCGAGTTCGATCTAGCTTATACAAGCTCTTTGACACGAGCTATCAAAACACTGAACATTATCCTTTCTGAAATGAACCTGAACTGGTTACCGGTGACTAAAGACTGGCGACTAAACGAACGTCACTATGGTGACCTGCAAGGTCTGAATAAGGCCGAAACTGCAGCCAAACATGGTGAAGAGCAAGTGAAAATCTGGAGAAGAAGTTATGATACTCCTCCTCCGATGATGTCAAAAGATAATCCTGAACATCCGATTCATGATAAACGCTACAAATATGTAAACCCAGAATTACTTCCTTCTGGTGAATCATTGAAAGACACAGTGGCAAGATTTTTACCTTTATGGAACGATAAAATTTCTAAAGATGTGTTAGCGGGAAAAAATGTTTTAATCGCGGCACACGGAAATTCATTACGTGCTTTAATCCAGCATTTAGAAAAAATGACTCCGGAACAAATCATGGAAGTGAATATGCCTACAGGTATTCCGATGATGTACGAGCTGGACGACAAACTTAACGTTGTCTCGAAAAAATTTATCGGTGATGCTGATGAAGTCGCAAAAGCCATGGAAGCTGTCGCAAATCAAGGAAAGAAAAAATAATTTTATGAAAAATATTGCCGCACTTGTTTTAGTTTTACTAACCGCTGTTGAATCTCAAGCGCAACTTAAAAAAATGTACCAGAGAGCAAAACAAGCGGTCACAGGTTCGGCCACATTAGCGCAATTACATTACTTTCCTGAACAGTGGGAGTTAGACTTAACTTTAGGCTATCGCTATACAACGATTGACCTTAAAGGCAATATCACTGGCACGACTGTTCTTGAAGCCAATCAAAAACAACATCTTTTGAAATCGTCTTTGGTTTTAGGTGTGCTTGATAACGTCTACACGCAGTTAAGTTGGGATTACTTGGTTGGTATGGATGTGAGTTATTCAAAGCCAACAGCCACTCCAAATACAAAATCAAAAGGACCGGTTGATCCGACCATTGCAGTCGTTGCGCGCTTAGTTGATGGCGACAGCGTAAAGCTAGATGCAAAGTTTGCTTTTCAGCCAAGCCTTGGCGATCATCAAGAAGCTGATGCTAACAATGATGGTGATGCTTTAGCGGGTGGGCACGCAATGACTGTAGGTGCACGTTTAGTTGCTCTTGTCACTGACAGTTCGCAAATTTCAGCAACGCTTGATTATAAAATGATGAGCTTGCAAAACTCGGTGGATCAGACGACGAAAGAAATCAGTGAAGATGATAAGCACAATCAAACTATGATTGAACTTGCGACAATGACAGCGCTGACTTCAGACTTGTATTTTGGCGTTCTTCTTGAAATTGCCAACACCGACAGTTACAAGTCGACAGATTTGACTTCAAATACCACAACGAATTTTGGTTCTGTCTCTGGAAAAACTTTAAATCTAGTGGGTAAATACTTATTCACGCAGGATAGTTTGATTGAAGTTCAAGCCGGGTATTTACTCGATTATTCGCAAACAATCGGTAGCCTAGATACATCAGCCACAGGATATAGCGTAAACGCCAACTATACAGTTCGCTTCTAAAATCACATATAAATTTTGGTCTTTTTGTTGCTCCTAAAAATGGAGTCATCACAAAGCGAAGGTTAATCTGGGTCTAAAGCAATTAAACATTGTTTGGATCTAGATCGGCCCTGCTTCAAGGTGACCATTTTAAGACACTGTCAATGTTATTGACGGAGGACGTATGCTGAAAAAGATCGGACTATCTCTATTGGTTGTACCTTTAATGGCAGGGCAGTTAGCCTATGCGGTTGACGGCGTTCCTAAAGTAGGTGGACAACCAACAGCTGAATCAGCAGTTAACTTTGACGATAAGATGGAAGCTAAAACTTCGATCGGTCAACAGATGGTGTTATTTGAAATGCCGCCTGAATACGAGTGCCCGTTATTTTCAAATTCTCCATACACCGAAATTTTAACGTCTTTAGACCGCATGCAAGAAAACTTAAATTCAACGTTCCCGCAATGTGATATGAAAGCGCAGAACGAGCGCGTGGCGCAAAAAGCTGTGGTCTTAAGAAATTCAGTTTTCGAAGCTAAAAAATTACAAGAATCAGGGCAAACTTTTAAATTAGAATTAACGGCGCAAACGATGGTTGATGCCGCTCAAAAAATCCAGGAAACTTTAGCGATTGCAGCGCAATCACAAACTAAAGTTTGCTATCGTTCAAATCAACAATTTAGAAACGTTGTTTTTTCAATTAATGAAACTTTTCAAGGAATCGCTCCAGTTGTTCTTGATATGATTGCGAAAAATCCGGCGTTAGGTGCTAAACTTGGCCCCGCAGTTAAAATCTTAGCGGGCGCTGATGCGCTTTCTAAAGGTTTAAGTTTAGTTGAGCAGATCGCTCAAGATTCAATTATGTTTGATATGGCTGACCAGAACAACCGCGTAAATACACTTAAGAACGTGTGTCAGTACATGAAGTTATACCGCCGTCTTGAGTACATGCGCTCACTTAAGCTTGGTCAGATTCAGTCAGTGTATACAGCTTACCAAAGTAAAATCCGTGATTTAAATCAAAACATTAACGACTACCGCAGAAAAAACAGTATGCCGATGTCAGTTGCGCAAGCGGCACCCCGTATGGCTCCGGATGCAGCGGCAATTGCTGAAATGAATGAAGCTGATCCCAATTACGAATTATTCACAAGTTTACGTACACTTTTACCAGACGAGCTTAATAAATTACAAAAAGCTCAATACGATTTAGAATTAGCTCAAAAAGACTTACAACGTCCTGAAGTGGCGCAATGTCAGATTATTCAATCGACAAAAAAATCAATCACGTTTGCAAAGACTTTAGGAAAACTAACAGAGTTTTCTGAAGCCTGGGCCGATGGCATGGGTGGATCACCTGAATCCGCTTCGGCCATTGAAGTTTTAAAAAATCAGTTAGGTGCTTATGACGAATATTTCGCGGCAGCTACTCAAGAAAAAAATCTAACTGAGTGTGTGAAGCTTGGCCAAGACTGGATCAAGATTTCTTTAGAATTATTAAGCCAAGGTCAAAAGATGGTTCATATGTTCGGTCAGGAACAAGCTGAACTGCAAACTGATGCTGATCAAATTAAAGAAAAGCGTTTATCTAAAAAAGAACGTGAAAAACAAAACGTTCAAAATAACTTTTCAAGCTTAAAATCAATGATGCAATATGCAGCTTTTGAATCCAGCGAAATCGAAAAACGTGCGAAAGATATGCACCGTTATTTCTTTCGCGGGCCTTATTATAATGAAGTGAAATCGGCATGTTCTGATGATCCAGACTGTGGCTGGTGGAAAAAAACAGTCGGTGGTATTAAAGCCGCTTACCAATGGCAACGTAACGATGGTCCTATTTACGAACTACTTCGCAATAACGACCAACACTTTAATAATGCGTTTACACAGATGCAGCAGGCCCGTGCAAAACTAGCGCAATTTGAATGGCAATTTGCTCAGGCTGAATTCAAAGGT
>CAMLRE010000098.1 GCA_946482355.1 uncultured Bdellovibrio sp. | reverse complement strand
AAGTGACAATCGACTTAATCCGTAAAGAGCGTGATGCCCGATTAGAAATGTTAAAAGCTAAAAATGAATTTTCGCAAGCTCAACGCGACGGTAAAAAAGGCGATGGCTTACGTAATTTAGAGAAAAAGTATTTGAGCCGAGGTGTTGAGCATTTAATTTACTCTCGTGCAAGAAACGGGATTAAAAAAATGCGTGAAGAAGCTCTTGCCCGTTTAACTAAAGAAGAAAATACTTTACGTGAAAAAGCAGGCAAAAACTTACAAGGCCGTTTTGGTGAGCTCGTGGCATCACTTGACCGCCTAATCGACCAACAAGAAGTTTTAAGTTATGAAATCTATTCTGGTGCCGGTGAACATATCCGTTACCAAATGGCCGGCGGCGAAGGAAAACAAGCTGACAAAGCACCAGCTTCTTTAACTCCGGATGATAAAGATAACTATGCATGGAAATTTAAAGGCGAAGTTTGGGATGATGAGATCGGTCACTACCGTTCTTCATTAAAAAACGTTTGCCCGCAGGATGAAAGCGAAAGAACACCAAGTTCTGAAAACGCTTCAACTGACGCAGGCGACGATAACGAAAAGCATAACTAATTTTTAATTAATAAAAGGAATATTTTATGAAACAGACTCAAAAAACAATCTTAGCCTTAATTACCCTAGCAAGTATCGTGGCTCATGCTGAACCTTATACAGCCCAACAAGGTCTTGATAAAATTAAGATCAACGTTGAAACAGCGAAAGCTAACAAAGTTGATTACGAAAAAAACTTAAGCGTAATCAACACAAACATGGTTGAAATCGGTAAAGCTAAAGGCCAAGCTCAAAAACAAAAAGATACAGTGAACACTGAAATCTTAAATAACAACGAAGCTCTTAAAAAAGTAGTTTTACAAGAAAAAGAACTACAAGCTTTAATCTCGGCCGAAGAAACAAAACGCGCTGAAGAAGACAAGCAGTTAAAAGAGCTTGCCGCTTTAACAACAAAAATCTCTGAAAACCAAAAAAAGCGCGAACAGCTTATCGCTGATTACAAAAGACAAATGGAATTAGTCGCTGAGGAGAAAAAATCTTGGAAAGGCCGCGAATCTGAGTTACGCGCCCAAGAAGGTAAAGCTATTGAGTCTTTACGTGGTTTAGCTTCTCAAGAGACCGCTTGGAACACAAAAAAGAAATCTTACGAAGGCGAAGTTAAAAAATGGTCAGCAGAGGTAGATAAACAAGAAAAAATCTCTGAAACTTACCAAGGCTTAAAAGAGAACAAGTAATCTTTCGTCTAAAAGATCGACACCTGTTGGCCCCGTGACAGCAGGGTCTATTCATAAAGACTCAGGAAGGGAGCTAGAGAGATCAGCTCCCTTTTTTTATGGCACCCGCCTTGCCTTAGCTTTAAGGGATGAGGAGTCTGCCATGAAATGGAAAGCTTTTACTGCCTTTGTCGCTACTGGTTTGATCACGGCCTGGGCTAATGCCAAAGCACCGACTTCTAAAGCTGAATTCTGCCAGATGGCGCACAAACCGGCCGCCATGCGCGCCCTTTTATCTGACACTGACAATCAGCTTTCGTTTACCAATGACGGTGGATTAGGTGGCGCCGGAGTTTGTTGGTGGCACTCGATGTTTACTCGTAACGCCAACTTTCTTTCGATTTACCGCCCCGACCTGCCTCGCCCCAACCGCAGTGAAGTTCGCCGAATCATCATGGATATTTCTGCCAATCGCGGCGTTGTTGAAATTCCAGGTTATAAAAATCTAGCGGAGTTTTCATACGCTCATCGCAGTGAAATTCAACACGCTTTAGAAGAAGGCCAAATCGTTGACGGTGGATTGCTATTTAATTGGATTCGCGGTGCGACTGGTAATTACGAAGTGCCCGCTGCTGAATTAAAAGCTCGCATGGACGAGTTATATCTAGAAATAGCCAACGGAAAAATCCCGTATCAAATGCTTCAAATGAAGGGCATCACAGCTCATGCCTGGCTGGTGGTTGATATGAAAAAAACAAGCTATGGTTATAACCTAAAAGTTCTCGATAGCAACTACCGCGGAACTTATAGCGTAGACTACCAAGAAGGTATGACCCATGTGTCGGAATATGAAGCCGTTCCCTACACCAGTCGCAACAAAGTGGCCTATGCGTCTTATGAAACAGCATTAAAAAACTTCTGCCAACGCGGATTCACCGCAAAAGATCTGCGCGAATTACGCCGCAAGTAAAAAAAGCGCTAGCTTATTTCTGGCTAGCGACGCCGCGTTTGCACCAGTTGATTTTTTCCTTAGTTGCCCCTTCGTAAGCATAGGCTAAATTATTCTTAATCAACGTTTCAGCTACATCTTTACCATCAATTTTAACATCGGCTAAGACACGAAAGTATTTATCACGTTCGACATTCACTAAATCAATGCGTTTAGAATTTTTAAGCATGTTTTCGATTAAACGTTTAGAGGTACGTGCGACATCTTTTTCGCACGGAAGTTTACCTTTAATCTCTGGTGAATCGATGTGTTTTACGCGAACACTGATCTTTTCCCCGATTAAAGGATGAACTCCGGGAATATCAAAAGTGATCGTATCAGCATCGTAATTTTTAAGATACTTCACGCAGTTAAAAGACGTTGCTGTGTGTGCACAAGAATCTGCTGCAAAAGTTTGTTGTTGAAAAATCAAAGCTGCAATAACTAAAAACTTTTTCATAGAAATTTAAATAGCCTCTTTCAATTCATGGGTTTGGTTAATCAGATCTTTTCCGATATTATCGATATCTTTAAGATACTGCTTAAGTGTTGTTTTAAATGTCATCAAGTCACTCAAAAGAAGCAAAAGCTCCTGTGAAGCTTGCTTAATTTTAACCGCTTCTATCTTACCTGTAATCCCAACAATATCTAAAGCTGATGTCAACTGTCTGATTTCAGTAAACACTCCACTAAACTGATTAAAGACCGTCTCAACCGACGTCATACTTTTTCGAACACTTTCAACTCTTTGATGAGCCAACTCTTCTAATAGACGCATCTCCTGATTTTTATCAACCGGAGTCTGCATTGTTTCGTTTTTAAAAAAAGTAATCAGTTCACGAGTAAGTATTAAACTACACACATCAAACTGACACGCCTGAACACTGGTTTTAATTGAACTGCCCAGATTTCCAGAGCTAACAAATTTTTCTGTCTCTTTTTTGATTTGTTCAGAAATTCCGTTGTACTGAGACGATACCACTGAAATCGTTGCGGCCTCCTGCCCGATTAGGGCTGATTGAACCTCAAGATTTAAAGGAACAAGAGCGATTTTTTTGTAAGCCGCAAAAATTTCTTCGCACTTTTTCTGCAATTCTTCACCCAGGCTTAAAATTTTTCGGAGTTTTAAAATGGCCTGAATGGGTTCAAGCTTTAAAGCTTTCTGGCGGTATTCGATTTCACGGGTCAGTGCTTCAGTCATAAAGTGCTGATAGCTTTCAAAGTTAAGTTGCTGAATTTCTTTTAATAAGATTTCCTGCGAAGCTTTCGGAGATAAATTTTGGCTTTCTTCTAACTCTAAAAGTTTGGCATATTTTTGTTTAACCACCTCAAAGATAGGGCTACTCGGTTTCAAACGCATCGAAGTAAACCCATCAGCATGGGGAATAACAAGGGCAAAAACCCAGTAGTAAGATCCATCTTTTGATTTATTAACAACATAAGCACCGATGGGTTTATCTGCTAAAATATATTCCCATAGCAAATGAAAGACCCCGCGGGGCATTCCCGGATGGCGGATCACATTGTGCGGCTTCATTAACAATTCATCCCAGCTGAATTTACTAATCCGTTGAAAAACTGAATTAGCGGATTGAATTGTTCCTTTGCGGTTGGTTCTTGAAAAAAATAAATCTTCGAATTTAAAATTACTTTCAGACAGAAAATTAGAGCTCATGAGGCGTCTCCCATAAACTCTAGTGTATTAAATGCTTTTATGGCCTGCCAATGTTCATCTGTCAGCTCTAGTGGGAAGTCCTGAGTTTAAACATTGTTCGGTTTTTTAAAGTAAAGAAAAATTACTTCGTAAAAAGAACTCCACGACCTAATTGAATTGTTGTTTCTTTAGTTTCTAATGAAAAATAACTTAATTTTTCAACAATAGTTTCTAAAGCAGCTTTTGCTTCTGGTGTATCTAAACGTGGGCTTTTAACAAATAATCGCAAAGCCACTTTATCGTTACATTTCACATCAAATGCTAAATGCGTTACCGTTGGAGCCCACATCGCACAACTTTCTGCTTGCGATAAAGTTTTATCATCAACGTAAGCAAATTTTTTGTTTAGCAAAGCTACTTGGCGCGTATAATACTGCTCGTAAGCGGCATCGATATCATCTGGTCCGCCTTTACCACGGCAAAGACGAATCGCAACGGCACTGCCCGGCATCACTTCAATTTTTCCGTTTGGTAATTTTTGTTTACAAACACCTTCATCCCAGAAAAATACACCGCCTTTTTTCTTGGCCGCTTGAACCGGATCAATTGCACGTCTTGGTTCTTTGGCTACGACTTGGGCTTGGTAATTTTGCAGTTGTTGTCTTTCTTGCTGTAACTCTTGTCGAATCTGTTCTTGTTCACGTTTAACTTCAGCCGCTTTGACCTCAGTCGCACGACGTTGTTCTTCTAAACGTTTAGAATCTTCACGGCGACGCTCGTCTTCGCGGCGAGCTTCTTCTTCACGCTGTTTTCTTTGTTCTTCCATGCGGTCAAAGTTATTATAAATCATGCCCTGATTCAGATGATTTAAATCACCGGTACGGGCTGCTTCCATCATATGATAGGTCGATAGAACTTTATAACCTGAAGCTTGTGAAATAGATGTCACTAACAGCACTGAAGTCACAGCTAATACTAAATTTTTACGCATAAAATTCTCCGTCATTTTTTAAAAAAATTATCGTGGGCAGATTCTAGCTTGGTCTTCAGCCGAAATTCTTAAATCTTCAAAAATTTGAAAACGGCTCATACGCATAATTTTATTGGCGTCACCTTGAGGAACATTCGCATTCCAGTAAGCTTGAGCTTCTTGATTTGAAAAACCGCAGAATTGCATTAAGGCGTAAGAGGCCATTTCACCCGAAGCATGCCAGCCGTTCCAACAGTGAACATATAACGGACCTTTTCTGTTTTCGATCACGTCTTTAATTTTCATTAAATATTCTTTTTGCGAAGCACGGTTTCTTGTATCAGAAATAAATGAATAATTAATACCGTAAGTATCAGCGGGTTTTTGTGACCAGCCATAAGGGTACATATAAACCGCAGTTGAAAAATCCATATCAGAAAGAGCTTTTAAACCAACGTCTTTTAATGGGATTTGACCACCGCCTGAATTACCGCCGCGGTATAAAACTCCAGGAATAACTACACGAAAATCTTTTAATCCTACAACCTTCTGGTGGGTCGCCGGTGAGTTCGTAAGTAGATCTTGCTTTGTTAATACGGTTTGAGCCTGGGAAGCCGCTGAGAACGTTAAAACCAGGGTTAAAACAGATAATAAAGCTTTCATAAATACTCCTTTAGACAAAGAAGTATTATGCAAGGCTTAGCCCTGTCTCATTCTGAGAAACAGGAACTTAGACTTAAATGTGTTGATTTTAAAATAAGGAGACCTGTCGAGAACTTTTTATTGCGACAGTTTTTGCTGACGTAGAGCTTCGAAAATATCGTCTGGCGACATTCCCGGAAGGCCATTAAATTTTTGATATTCTTTTGGCCAGTGAGCCGGGTCAAAAGTCATTGGTGTTGGCTTTAGATCTAACAATTTACCCACAAGTTCTGCGCAATAGATTTTTTCATCATCCCATAAAAAACTGTGATCAAAAGGCTTACCTAAAAATTTTTCGACTTTTTTATCTTCAAGATCTTCTAGATCTGAAATTTCAATCCACTCCGTGATTTCACCGATTTCACGAATTTTATCCATTGTTACCATTTCCACTCCCCGATATGGATGGGCCTGCAGCCATTTTCCCTTAAAGGAAATTGCAACATGATAAAAGCGCCCGCCGGTTTCAAGTTGCACCACATTTCCTTGAGGATCACGTAGCTGCAAAAATGCGACCGTAACTTTAGCTTGCGTAGAAAGTGCAAAAAAAACAATCGTTGCGAACAGAAACTGTGTCATAAAATCACCTTACAAAATATTTTTCACTTTGAGCAACTAAGGTTGCAGCCAGTGTATTTTTTAGCAAGTCTCCGAATAGAAATGGGTACAAACCGGCCGTTAAAAGTGCTTCACGCGGAATAAAAAATGATAACCCCGCTAACCCAAACAAAAAGACACAGGCACTTCCTAAATAGCTCGCTAATAAAGCTTTACGAAATGATTTGGTAAAGCCACCACCACCAAATCCACGGTCACTTAATGTCCCCATCACTAAAGCGCCTGCTAACATTCCAAACAGATAACCTGTCGTGGGTCCGCCGACTCCGGCTTTTCCTGAAGCGAAGATCGGGAGTCCGCTCGCCCCTAAAAGTAAATAACTTAAAACTGATGCAAAGCCTCGCTTAAATCCCCACATCAAAGCTATTAAGGCCACACCAAAAGTTTGCCCGGTGATCGGAACCGGCGTCCACGGAAGAGGGATTGAAATTTGCGCAAGTAAACTTAACACCACAACTCCGCAGGCGATAGCTGCTAAGTTATCAGTGAGTTGATCGCCGCGAGAAATAACGAAACGAGACACTAAAGCTTGTGATTTATTCATATAAGCCGAAGCTTAAAAAAACTTTTTCTAGCCCACCAGCGAAAAAAAGTAATTTTAGATTTCAATTATTGAACTATTCAACTAAATTACGGCCTAACGAAAGATTATTGCCTATGAAAATTACAAAGTATCTTAATGCCAGCCCCGTGTTCGCTTTAAATTCAGCTTATGAAGCTATCGTGTCTGATATTAACCGTGTTTTAAAAACCGAAGAGACAAACTTACTTCAGGGTTTAGTTTTAACCGCTTTATTATTTGAAGAAAAAGACAGTATTACTCCGTCACAATTAGCCAAAGTGTTTCACACCAGCCGTGGCAACATCAGCCATATCGTTTCACATTTAGAATATAAAGGCTGGGTTAAACGTGCGGTTCACCCCAAAGATGCAAGACAGTTTCAGATTATTTTAAAACCCGAAGGTCGAAAAAAAGCTCTAAAACTAATTAAGTACTACGATAAAATTCAGGATCTGTTTGAAGAACGTTTAGGTGTAGCTCATTGCAAACAAGCCGCAGAAAGTATTTCGCGCTTGAAAGAAAGTTATCTAACGCTTACGAACGAAACGCCCCATTACTTTTTGCGCTAAACGGCCAAATTCCGCAGGAAAAATACGCATCGCAATCACAAAAAACGCGACAAGCACTAAGGCCATCGTAATAGATAAAGCCAAGTAACCGGCAATATGACCGTGTAAGATAAAATAAATCTGCGAAATA
>CAMLRE010000097.1 GCA_946482355.1 uncultured Bdellovibrio sp. | reverse complement strand
AACATTGGCTGAACTGTTTGCCGGAATCGCCACACTTGGATTTTCTTTAAGCTGTGCGATGGCGTAAGCATAAGTTTTTGCGTTAGCCACCATTTGTTGGCAAACATCATTCACTAAAGCTTGTTGTAACACGTTAGCCACTGGATTTACCGGAGCTGCTAAGTTGTTTGCTGTTTCTGAGTTCGCGCAACTTTCAGCTTCTGAATCCATTTTAAATCCGTTACGAGCTGATTTAAAATTTTCGTAGATCGAACAAGGGCCACCAAATACCGCGCGTTCAGCACGTAATTGGTTTAGTGCTGTAACCATAGCGGCATCGGGACCAAAGATATCAACGAATAATGAATAAATCATTGAACGGTCTAATAGAGATTTTGAAACCTCCATCGCCACTTTTTCTTCTGTCGGAATTTCTTTACCATGATCATTATCTTTGTGGATCTGATCAATAGTGCCCGCATTGTTCATAGAATCGAAAACTGAGTCCTCTTTTTGTGGCGCACAGTTTTGGAAATGAACCATCACGAATAACGAAACTATCACTAATGAAATTCGAGCATACATTGATTTAAACATTTTTCGCCTCACCTTTAGAGCCCGTAAAAGCTTCCCATTGCGAACCGTTGTTTTGCAGAATGTATTCACCATTGTTCGATACGTTTCTAAGACCTAACATACCGCAGATCGTTTTACACACGTCATTTAAACGTAACGGATAATTATTGCCAGCGATTGGATGATTCGCTGCCATACCCCAGTGGCCTTTGTAGGCTGAAGTCGTATCTTCTTTTACGTTTCCAAGAACAAGCGTTTTTTTGATCATTCCTGAAATTAAAAGAACTGAACAACCTTTAAAACCGTGATCTGAACCAGAACCATCAGCTTTTGCTGTACGGTTAAATTCAGCACCGAATTGAATGATTGTTTTATCAAATAATCCTTTATCTTTTAACGTTAACACTAATTCTTCAGTACAGTTGATCATTGCACGGTACATGAAAGTTGTGGCGATTGTAGAAACTAATGTACCGATAAAGTGCTGGTCATTAGAAATACTAAACTTACCACCGGTATTATTTAGGATTAAGTTAGCAATACTACCTAAATCAGCTGTCACAACCTGTGTTAACCCCATCGTAATTAAAATTTCAACAGTCGCAAACGTAGCTGCTAAGTTAGCAACTGTTGTTTGATCGTTGACCATATTACGATAATCAGAAAGATCACCCATAAACGTACCATCGGCACGACGTGTACGCATATCTGGGTTACCGTTTTTCATTGGCGGAGGTGTGATAGGTTTAGTATCCATAAAAGCCGATGTGTTATTTAACGACATCGCTTCTTTTACTTTTAATAAATACTTGTCGTAAGTTGGTTGCCACTTATTAGTAAAAGTCGCAACACCTTGTTGAACTAAAGCATCTGATCTTTCTTTTGATTCAGTTAAGCTTTTTTGAATAAAGTTATTTTTATCAGCGTATTTATCAAACTCTGATAACGCCTGACTTACCGCTAAATTTTCTACCGGAGCTTTACCAGAGAAATAGCGCATTGTCGCAGCGATCGGATTTGTTGTTGTATTTACTGTGTAGTTAAGGCCAACCGGAGACATTGGCTTAGTCGCTTTGAAAGCACTTAAGATACTTCCTGAAGCGGCCGCCGGAAAGGCATTAAAAGTTTTTTCAGCTAATAGTCCCGCAATCGAATAACCACCGATGATGGGTGATTGATTACGTAAGCGTCCTAAATCGTGATTGTTAATTTCAAAATCCACACCACGAATAAAAGCCGCGTTAGCTAAGCAGTTTGTAAAGCTTCCACCGGCAGGATTTGAACCCCACACCGGAGGTAACCAATAACCGCTTTTAGGATCGCGCCATGGTTTATAAGTCGCTTGTGGATCACCCGCACCGGCCATACCCACATGAGTGGCAACGCCGGCGTGATTAAAAGAATCAGTGTATTTAGTTGTATTACCATTAGGGGTTAATGGTAAATCGAAAAACCAACGTGGAGGTCCACCTGGTAAAGCAAAGAAAATGTAGATCTTATCTGATCCACCTGTGTTTGTACTGCCCGCTGCGAAAACTTGCGAAGAAAGTGTTTGTACGATGAAGTTAGACATCATTGGTGAAATACCCACCAAGCCTAAACTTTTTGTAGCGTTTTCTAAAAACTTTCTGCGACTTTGTCCGTTCCCCATTTATTTCCCCCTGTTATTTATTTAATCGCCAACCCCTTATTCCCTACCGCTCCCCAGCGGCGCCGTTGTTACGGCGGAGAATATTGACGATAAACAAAGGCCTCCGTGCTGAAGATTTCTTTAATCATTTGAGACATACTTTGAGATTTTTTAAGATTTGCGGCAAGTGTGTAAACTCTTGCGCGGTGAAATTTAGCTTCTTTTGTATTGCTCGCTTCAGGAACATTACGCTCAGCTAAGTTCACATCATAACCGGTAAAGAAGTTATAATAGCGTTTGGCAATACAACGATAAAAGTCATCGCTATTTGCTAATTGCGCACCTAATTCACTTACGCCTGTTACCGGAATTTTAATTAATTTATTAGTGTGATCACGATAATTCAAAGCACCCATTGGCTTTTGTAAAGCAAAGTGGCCTGAACCTTCAACCGCCGGAAGGCGCGTGATACCAAGAACCGGAGTTCCTTTAGCACGCTGTTCTGGTGTTAAATTTGTATTATCATGATTTACAGCTGTTCTGTACGGCGCAAAATTTCTCATTGTGTACGCCATCGGATCTAAAGACGAATGGCAAGCCATGCATGAAGCATTGATTCTAAAACCGTGCGGAGAATTTGGAATCACATCATTCACCACATCAGCTTCAGTTAATGTCGGCATTTGATGACATAATAAATCTTCAAATACGCGGCTTGAAACGCGGCGGGCAACAACATCATCTTTATCGTTGTTAGCACCCGGAGCGATTTGGCCGATACCTAAATTTGTATTTTTCATGTAAAAAGTTTGCGAACCTAAAACGCCACCACCTAAGTGTTCAAATAGATTCACATCTTTACTTTTAGCTGCAACAGCCATTGAAATCTGGTTACGGATCGTTGCTGACACATTGGCTTGGCTATTGATAATCACTGTCGGAACGATTAATGGCTTAGCTTCTTCAACACCATATAATTTTCCGAATGGCACAAGATCTTCATCTTTTACGATAATTGAAGAAAGAGACGCCGTCGGACCGAACGACATTACAAAACCGTTCTCTGTTCCGAAGTCACCTTCGTTAACAACATTCATTGGTTTTGATTTCCAACGAGATGTAGCGGCTTTATCGGGCGCTTCTCTTAAGCCACGTAATGTTTTCGTTGCAGTGAATACGGTTTTAACCTGAACACTGTTTCCGAATAAAGCACGTGTGAAATATAAAGAGGCTTCGTCATTATCTTTAATCGCATAAGTTGAAATATCAATTCCAAGTGACGAGAAAAGAAAGGCTTTTTTCTGAAACCAAGTATTGTGAAAATTATGAAAGTTAGCGATTAACTTTTTATTTTCGGCTTCAGTTAAAGCTGGATAAGTCGTGTATTTAGCTCCACGCTTCATACCGTTATCCAAGAATTCAGACTGATCAAGCAATACAGCACAGGCCGCGGGACCCGAAAGCTTTTTTGCGTAGATCGCATCGGTTAAGGATTTACCTAAACTTGCTGTTCTAGGCACAACCGTTTTAAACAACTTAAAGTAACAACGATTGAATACTTCAACGTCAGTTAGCTTACTCGCTGCTTGAGTGGATTGTGCAAACGTTACAACAATAGCCAATAAAGAAATAAACATTGTCTGTTTACAACGCATAGTTATCGTTCCCCCAGCTCTAAGTTTAAGGGGGTCTTTATTGAAAAGTATAGACTAGTTTAGAAAACGTATCCGAGTGAGACGATCCAGCCAACAGAAGCTTCGTTTTTCTCACTAACGAACATTTCTTGTTGAAACATCCAATCTTCTGCAACCATCCAGCCGAGCTGTAATTGAGCGATGGGTTGAATGCTGTCGGCATATTTAAAATCGTAATTTGTAACGACTGAAGTCGGTGCTGCGAGCTTTAATTGGTAAAATGTAGCGCCCACATTCAATGTAACGTTCACTTTTTCATGCGGATAAAAACGTAAACCCGTGCTCACAAAAACCGGAGCAATAGCATCGACTTTATTTTGGTAAGAGATCGATTGACCTTCGGCCTGAGCATTGCCGGTAAGAAACAATGCTTTCACTGCCGTATTCCATCCTACAGACTCGCCTTTTAGCGTGTAATCTAACCCCAACGCAAGACCAGTGTATTCAACGATAATATTCTCAGTACGGCCATCACCTGATTGAAGTAAAATTTGTTCACCCCAAGCCACTGCGCCAAGATTCATTCCGATTTTTGATGAAAGTTCTGTTTCTGATTCCTGAACGATTTTTTTACGGCGAACAACACGTCGTACTTGTTTGCCAGCCGCAGGAGGCGCTGCCGGTGGCATAACTTGCGTCGGCGCTTCTTTGGCCATCTCTAATAGCTCTTGGCGTTCTTGTTTTTTTATTTGCACAGCTTCATCAGCGGCAAACGCAAAACTAAGACTTAGTGTTGTAACTATAAAGATAAATGTATTTGAGATTGTAGTGACCATTGATCTTTAGTTGCGTCCTCGGCGCCGATTGTTTTTTGGTTAACTCCAGAAAAACGTACTTCAACTTTTTGAATCGGGAAAATAAGAAAACCTAAATCCCAACGTAAATTTTCTGGATTTGATGACACCGTTGTATTTTTTGATAACTCTAAACCTGAAACAAAAAATACTCCACGTGCTAAATTTAAATTATTCTGCGTGAAAATATAATAGCTGTTGCTGTTAATCGATGCGCCATCTTGCTCAGTGGTTTCAACGCGGTAACCACCTTCCATAAGTAATGAATTACCATCACGAAAGCCCATCTTATTATGAAGAGAATAAATATTTTGTTTTACACCTTCTTTAGCTTCGTTCAAATAACTAAAACCCCAAGAGTGCATGCTGCCCCATTTTTTATCTAGCATGATGCTGCCACCGCGACGGCGTTCTTCTTTTGGTAAATGTAAGTTACCTAACCAGTACTGAAGAAAAACATCTTCGTCTTTACGCGCCCACTGCACTAAGCCCGCATGAACCTGGTCATTTTGCCCCAATGATAAAGGAGCCCGGTTAACGGCTGTATGGTTTACGGTTTTAATCCCGAAAACTTTATCCATCATACCAGCATATAACCAGAATTCTTTAGCGACATTCGCTTTAAGATAGTATTCGCGGTAGAATAAGTACGAATCTTCTTTCACCGTTTTATTCGGGTAAAGAGCGACCGGATTTTCAACGTAACCCACTGTCGTGATTAAACCTAAAGTATGCGCTTCATTGGCAAAAAGATTAAAGTTTAAATCATTTTGCATGTTGTAGTGATACTGGCGTTTTGGTTTTGTTCCTGGCGAACGTTCAACTGTTAAAGCACGGTATTTAAAACCCATGCGAAGCCAGAACGGAAATTCAACCGGGCCTAAGAAATTTGAAACTTGCGCAGCTTCTTCATCGTTAAGCCATTTGCGAAGCGGATTGGCTGCGATTTCTGAAGCGAAAACACCACGACCGTAATCAGTTAAGGCACCACCGCCCCCACCGGATTCATGACAGACAAGGCAACTGCGGTAACCGTACCCGATAAAATCAGGGTAAGCGTAAGCTTGGA
Source organism: uncultured Bdellovibrio sp. (assembly GCA_946482355.1). The sequence goes on along the minus strand of CAMLRE010000097.1, from coordinate 1,706 downwards.
TGCCAGACAAAAGCAGAAAAACCGATACAAGTAAAAAACGCATTTCTTAAATGATGATAAGCAGAGTCATGAATGTAAACCGCTAACAAGAGGCATTAAATGTTTGCACGAGAATAATATCTGCTAGGTTGTCGCAACCCTAAAAAAGGAGCATGAATCTATGGCTTTCAAACTTGGATTGACCACTCTGTTTTTCTCTCTGTTTTTTTGTAAAGAAATTTTCGCCTGCAGTTGCGCTGATTTTGCAAATGTCCAGCAGGCGGCTCAACCCAAAGACGTCATTATCGCTAAAGTTGAAACTATCATTCTTACCGAAGGCAAAGCCCGCGTGCGCGTCGAGAAAGTTCTTAAAGGCTCTATCGACAATGTTTATCTCGATGTGCAAGGCCAAGATGGCTTAAACTGCAATGGTGAAAATATTCCGCTCGGTGAAAAAGGTGTTTTACTGTTCCAGAAAACCGGAGAAGGTTACAAAACTTTAACTTGCGCAACCACAAGCATTCGACAAAACGAAACTGGTTTATACCAAATTTTTCTGGGTGAAGAGTTTCTATTAAACGAAAAAGAACTTAAAGATGTTTTAGATTTTAAATTGCAGGCTTCTGTAAAATCCGCCGAGTGCCAACTGATCGTGAGCCGTATGGCCGTTCCTTTTGATAGCGCTTCGAACCTAAACTTTCGCTACGACACGGCCGTTTCGGCCACACCTTCACGTGGCGAAGAAGCTACCATTCTTAAAACGACGGTAGATCTTTCGCCGATGGCCCCGAATGTTCACGAGCTATTCTTTTATAGCGAAGTAAAAAAACTGGATAAATCAAATTACCTGTTTACGATTCGCCTTAAAGATCCTTTTACCGCTCTTGTTCTTGAGAACTGGAGTATGCAAGTCGATATTCGCAAGAATTTACAATTTGGTGGTCCAAGCTTTAGCCGCTTCACTGACCTTACCGGAAACCCGATGACCGACAGTGGTCAGCCCTTTTTAGCGCATCAAACGCAGTCATTTTGCGCTTTAAATTTAGGTAAACCGTTAGAAGTGGTGAAATAATTTGCATTAAGGCTTTTAAAAGAGCTTAACATTCTGCCCCCAATTTGTTAGTTTCTTACCGAGCTTTACAGTTTCGTTTTTGACCGGAGGTTCCGTAGCTCAGCTGGATAGAGCATCTCCCTTCTAAGGAGAGGGTCGCACGTTCGAATCGTGCCGGAATCACCATTTTCGTCGAAAAAATTTCTTCTCAAGTCTTTAAAAAACGAACTATTTTTAATTGAGGTTGGACAACCGACCTATTCTTTGGTCAAAAGCGTTTACGTTAGCCTATTTACAAATTGGCGCAGCCGGGTCTTTGCTGCAGAGGTAAGATTTAAGGGCAGCGTTTTCAGCTTCAAGCTTGTCCGATTTCGATTTTAAAGCGTCTACCTCAGCTACTTTTTGTTTCAACATTTCGATCTCCGCTTTATCGGCCTTCGATGCAACAATTGAAGCTATTTGACGATCATGAGTTTCGAAACGCTCCATCACCTGCTTATAAAGCTGTTTCACAGCGTTTACGAGCGTCCACAGAACTGGTGTAGTGTTGATCGTCAAATAACCTTTTAATTTTCCGTTTGTTTCTTCCGTAACTGCTTCGGGAATTGCTGTTTGTAAATTTTGAGCCGTAACCCCAACAAATTCTTTTGAAGAATCTAAACCTATTTTATTATCC
>CAMLRE010000096.1 GCA_946482355.1 uncultured Bdellovibrio sp. | reverse complement strand
TCACATGCAAAAGTTAGATCTTGATTTAAAACCAGGGCAAAGCATTGAGCTTTTAAAAGAGCTGCATATTTTAACCCGCGACGGAAAGCTCAACCAAGATTCGCGCCGTAAGTTAAAACAAGTTTATCATTTGTATCATTTCATCGAGCCGTTATTAAAAGACTTAAAAGAAAACGCACAACAAATTAATTTAGTCGACCACGGCGCGGGTAAATCTTATTTAGGATTTATTATCTACGATTTATTTTTTAAATCGTTATCTATGCCTAACAAAGTGTTTGGTATCGAGTTTCGTGAAGAGTTAGTGAAAAAATCTAAAGAACTGGCTGAAAAATTAAATTTTCCGCACATGGATTTTCTTCATTTAACAGTGGCTGATTCAATCACCACTAAAAAGCTACCTGAATCAGTTGAAATCGTAACAGCGTTACACGCCTGCGATACAGCGACAGATGATGCGATTCACTTTGCTTTAGCAAAGAATGCTAAACACATCGTGCTTGTTCCGTGCTGCCAAGCTGAAGTGGCAACACATTTACGTGGTAATAAAGCAAAACTTTTAGCTAATCCAATGTCTGAGTTATTTCGCCAGCCAATTCACACGCGCGAATTTGGTTCACACTTAACAAACGTTCTTCGCGTGTTAGAGCTAACGGCCGCGGGATATGATGTGACTGTCACTGAGTTAGTAGGCTTTGAACATTCGATGAAAAATGAATTGATTGTGGCTACAAAGCACAATAACCCCGATAAAAATCATCAGGTGCGCCAAGCCAAAGAGCGTTTAGAAGCGCTGTTAAAAGAATTTCGTTTAGACGATTTACGCTCACGTTTTTCGCAATAGAAATTTCGTTTACAAAACTAGACTATCAGCCATACCCAAAAATCGTAAAAAAATAGAAACTAGTTGCATGGATCAACTACGCAACATGGCCTTCGCAATTCAAAGATGGTTAAGCCAACCACAAAAAGTTTTCTTCACCTGCGTGATGGTACTTATCGCGACACTTTTTTTGAATGGAACGCTTTGGAAATTGTGGGGTTTGTACCGTGACCAAAACACGATCGTAAGCCAATCGTTAGAAGCAAAAGCGCAGATGCGCGTGATCGATAAACAAATTAGCCAAGCCACTGACACAACGTTTATCGAACGCCAAGCCCGCGATAAAATGGATCTGGTAGGCGATCACGACCTAATCTTCGTATTCCCTGAGTAAAATTTAAGCTAAAAATAGGTAGGCCGTACCTTTTTGGAAAGCGGTGTGTTAGGTCTTGTCACAATTTAGAGTGAAAGCTCTAATATGAGTCCTATGAAATTAGAACACTTATCATTAGTTTTAGGCCTTACAAAATCTGAATTAAAACGCCGTATGGAATTAGGTCAAATTGATCCCCAAATTTTAAACAAACAGGTCAGCGAATATTCAGAAAATCTTAAATTAGATGCTTTATGTGATTCATGGACAGAGCTAAAAAACCATGAACAATTTGATCGCGTTCATCGCAATCTTCAATCTGCAGAAACAATCAAACAATAGGCTCACCGCTTTAAAAAAATAACTAAAATGACATAGCCACAGCGCAAAGGTAGATTCACAGGATGAAGAAAATCTACCTTGTTGATGTGAGCTCTATGTTTTTTCGTGCGTTCTACGCCATTCGCCCTTTGTCTTCGACAAAAGGTGTTCCGGTCAACGCGGTTTACGGTTTTATTTCAATGATCGTAAAACTGTTCAAAGAAAAAAATCCTGACCACATGGTGTTTTGTTACGACAGAAAAGAACCGTCATTCAGAAAAGACCTTTACACAGATTACAAAGCTAACCGCACTGAAATGCCTGATGATTTACAAGTGCAAATGCCATACTTAAAACAGGTGGCTGACTTATTCGGTATTGCTGATATCGAAGTGCCAGGTTACGAAGCCGATGATTTAATCGGAACAATCGCCAAACAAGCGGCCGGTGAAGGGTACCAAGTTTATATCGTCAGTGGCGATAAAGATTTTAGCCAGTTAGTAAACGAAAATATTTTTCTTTACGACACGATGAAAGAATTCGTTTATACGATTGATGCAGTTAAAGAAAAACACGGCGTTTATCCAAATCAATTTATCGATTTCTTAGCCATCACAGGTGATACATCTGATCACGTTCCAGGTGTGGCTGGTATTGGCCCGAAAGGGGCGCAGAAGTTAATTGAAACTTACGGAACCCTTGAACAGATTTACGAAAATATCGACAAAGTGGCTCCTGCAGGCGTTAAAGAAAAATTAATCAAATCAAAAGATGATGCTTTTATTTCAAAAAAATTAGTGACGATTGTGACCGATGTAAAAACCGGAAAAACAATGGATGACTACATCATCAAAGATTTTAAAACTGAAGAGCTGCGTGCTTTCTTGCAGGATTTAAATTTTAAATCTTTTGAAAAAAGTCTTTTAGGTGATGGCCAAACCAACATGAAAAAAGGCGATGGCCACAAAATCACGGGCGCAGAGCCGAAGTTTGCAACTCCTGCAGCGCCAGGGCCTACAGTGGGTTCAAACAGCAGCGTAGCTGCTGAACTTAAAGCGCAAACATGGGATGCTGCCATCGTTCAGCACCGTATTAAAAATGAAAAGTTTTTTACTTTCACAGCGAACGAACAAATTTGTATCTGCTTTAATAATTTCGATTATTTTATCGCTCCGGTGGCCGACGCCAAACTTGATTACAAAAATTTAACGTGGTCGGGTTTTGATATTAAAAAAGTATGGACTGATCTTAATTTAACAGTTGAAGAAGCCTTAACGGCGCAAATCGACTGGGACATGATGCTTTTAGCTTACTGTTTAAAATCACAAGACATGCTTGATCCGGTTGAAGTGGTAAAAGACTTTTTAGATATTGATTTAAAACCAGAAGCTAAACAACCAGTCGATATCGTAAAACTGGTCGATGCTTTGGTGCAGTTATCAATCGTGGTGCAAAAAGAAATCCGCGAAAAAGATTTACTGACGATTTATGAAAAACTAGAAAAGCCATTAATTCCAATTCTGTACGCTATGGAAAAAACGGGCATTAAGCTAGATACAGCCGAACTAGCTGTTTTCTCTAAAGAATTAGCAGACGACTTAAATAAATTAGAAACAGAGATTCATTCAATTGCCGGTGAAAAATTTAATATCGGTTCGCCTAAACAATTAGGTGTTATTTTATTCGAACGCCTGGGTTTAGAAGTGATTAAAAAAACTAAAACCGGGTATTCAACAGATAACGAAGTTTTAGAAAAGTTAAATCACCCGATCGCGCAGTTACTGATGAACTACCGCGAATTATCAAAGCTAAAATCAACTTACGTTGATGCTTTACCTGAAATGGTCGATGCTCACGCAAGATTGCACACACATTTTAATCAGGCTTATACAGCGACGGGCCGTCTTTCAAGTGTTGATCCGAACTTACAAAATATTCCGATCAAAACTGAAAAAGGCCGCAAAGTGCGCCAGGCTTTTATCGCTGATAAAGGTAAAAAATTATTGTCGCTGGATTATTCACAAATCGAGTTACGTGTTTTAGCGCATATTTCTAATGACCAGGGTTTAATTAAAGCTTTTCAAGAAGATTTAGATATTCATGCGGCTACAGCGGCCGAAGTTTTTGGTGTGGCAGTAAATGCTGTCACGAAAGAGCATCGTCGTATCGCCAAAGCAGTGAACTTTGGTATTGCCTACGGCCAAGGAGCTTACGGCTTAGCTGAAACGCTGGGAATTTCACGTACTGAATCAAAAGATATTATCGATCGTTATTTTAAAAAATTTAGCGGCATTAAAGATTATATCGAAAACACCATCGAAGAAGCGCATCAGAAAAAATATGTTGAAACGTTATTCGGTCGCCGTCGTTATTTAACTGAACTTGATTCAACAAATGCTATGGTTAAAAAATTCGGCGAACGTGCCGCTATCAATGCACCTATTCAAGGAACTGCCAGCGATTTAATGAAAATGGCGATGATTGATGTGCAGCGTGCGGTTGTGCAGGATAAAATCGAAGTGAATTTATTATTACAAGTGCACGATGAGTTGATTTTTGAAGGTCAGCCAGAAGTTTTAGAGATGAATGCCGCCCGCATTCGCGCGATCATGGAAAATGTAGCGAAATTTAAAGTACCGCTGAAAGTAAATTCATCGATCGGCGAAAACTGGGATCAAGCTCACTAGCAGATAAACGGGGAATAAAATATCAGACCGCTATTTTATTCCGTTTCCCAGCCAACTACGCGGCCACCTTCGAAGTAAACGTACCTGCGTTCGCGTTTGTAACCACTTGTTGTTGGTAAATCGCGAATATATTTCCAGCGTTCGTTTTTATAAATCGGATTACCACTGTGTTCAACTTGCGTAGGTTCGCCCCAGCTTTTACGAACTAATTCTTGTGACATACCCAGAGTAATATCTTGCGCTTCAGCGACAGCCATAAGATCTGGATTTGTTTTATCGCGGTTCCAAAGTTTATTGCGGTTTACCCATGCCTGACGGCCTTCTAATGACGGAATTGATAAGTAATCAATTTTTTCTTGGTCATTGGCAAAAAGCGGTAAAACTTTCGAATAATTTACGCGCTCTTTCGGAGAATCTAAACCACGCTCAAGTTGACGAAGGCGTCTGCGATTCATTACTTCTTTTTGTTCCGTTGCAGTTAATGGTTTTTTAGGGTCTAAACCCAGTTCGTAAGCGTATTTTTCTAAATCTTTATCAGATAATTTATCAGGATCTTTTGTTGGATCAGCTTTTTCCGTTTGACGGCTAACACGTTCTTTTTCAGTGTCAGCCAGTTCAGGGCGCGAAGCCGTTCTTAACCAGCCAGCGCATGAAGAAAGTGATAATAGTCCAACGACAACAGAGCCCAATAATAATGAGTTTTTCATACTCTTTTATCTTAAAATATCTAGGGGCATCGTGCCTTGGTTTTTCATTTTTCTGGACGAAGGTAAGAGGGTCGCTGGCTTTTAAAAAGATCCAAATGTAACCTATGAGGCATGTTGGATATTTTTAAACTAAAATTTGAGAAACATCTCGAGGCCGAAGACGAACAAAAGTCAGCCGAAAATCTGCAGTTTCTGGAAGAAGTTTTAAAAGAAGAAGATCCAGAGTTCATGAAAAACGTAGGCGATATCAGCATTGAAAATGCCGCTGTTGACGACTCGTTACCTGAAACTTCAGCCGCACAGGCAGCGACAGGTTTTAGTAAATTCTATGGTTCGCTATTTAGTTCACGCCTAATGCAATCGCCATTTTTTGGGTTACTTGTAAAACCTTTAATGGTTCACAAGTACCCGAAACAAGCGATCGGGTTTTGGATTGTTTTTGCAGGACTTAGTTTTGGTATTTTTAAATTGTACAAAGCCCATTTCTGGCATGGCGAAACAAAGTTATTTCTGACGTCTTACTCAGATCTTGGCGTGCAACCTCATGATTACGACATGCTAGAAAAGGTTGAACCTTATTACGATAATGTTCGTTTTTCAAAAAATGTGATGTCGTTAGTTAAAATGACAACGAATTTGCGTCCTTCAGAAAATTCATCAAATAATCCGATGATTTCTTTTGAAATTGTGATTCAGGGTGTTTCAAATGATCCCATTGTTGAAATTAAAGACCGCGAAGCTGAATTTCGTGATTTGATTTTGCGTGTGACTGAAGATTTTTCTTATGATGATCTTGAAACGGCCACCGGCAAACAAGAGTTAAGCGAGGCGATTTTAGCAAAAATCAATGCGAACTTAACCGACGGTCAAATCCGCAAAGTTTATTATAAAAATTTTGTCATAAAGCCATAAAGCGACTACGCCTTAAACTGCTTCACATCAATACCGTAATTTTTAATACGATCATGTAATGTCGATTTCGGCATTCCTAAATCAAGGGCTGTTAGTTTTTGATTACCATGATTAGCGGCCAGGCGTTTTATGATCATTTGTTTTTCGATTTCACGAATGACAGACAATGACTGTGTGCCTACAGATTGCGGGATCACATATCGACCGTCGCTTACTCCAGGGGTTACAGTAGTGACCGAAGCCAAACGATCACGTTTATTTAATAAAAGATCAATATGTTCTTCAGTGATGTAAGCTTTCGGGTATAAAGCTGAAGCGCGGGCCACCAAGTTTTTTAATTCACGAATATTGCCCGGCCAGTCATGTTTACGTAAGCGTACAATCGCATTGTAAGAAAAACGAACTTTCATCTGGCGCGCGAATGAAAAAAGTAATTCATCAAAGTCTTCAATACGATCTTTTAACCTGGGAACATCAACAGTAATAACATTTAAACGAAAGTATAAATCTGAACGAAATGTGCCTTCTTCAATTTTTTGTAAAATATTTTGATGAGTAGCTGCGATGATACGAACATCAGTTTTAATAATGCGGTCAGAACCCACCGGGCGAATCTCGGCGTTTTCAATAGCACGTAAAAGTTTAGCTTGCAGACCGTAAGATAAATCACCGATTTCATCTAAGAATAACGTGCCCCCACGAGCGGCTTCAAAAGCTCCTTTGCGATCAGAAATAGCACCGGTGAAACTTCCGCGCACGTGACCGAATAATTCACTTTCAATTAATGTTTCAGTTAAAGCTGAACAGTTCACACTTAAAAAAGGAGCTTTCACGCGTAACGAAGCTTGATGTAAATTTTTTGCTAAAACATCTTTACCGGTACCTGATGGGCCTAGTAATAAAACGGGGTGATCAGTTTCAGCCACAGAACCTAAAGTTTGTAGATGTTGGTTCCAAAACTCTGATTTAGAACTTAACGGAAATTGGTTTTTTGCTTTTTCTAAATCGTGAACGACGAAGTCTGCGTAGCCTGCAGAAATAAGATCGCCATCAGAAAGAATACTTTCTAAGATTTGTGCACTGTTAACGAAAGTGCCTTCGGCCGACATTAAATCACGAACATAAAGTTTCTCGTTTTTAACTTCGACACGAAAGTGGCGGCCTGAAACACCTGGCAATTGAACATGAATCGGGCAACTGTTATCGCTTCCAATAGTTGTGTAGTTTGTGATTTCCCAGCGTTGATTTGAGCCATCTTGTAGTTCTAATGCGTATTTCATAATTCTCCCTCTTAAACACGGTTTCATTAACGTGCGAATGGCCTATTTCAAAGGCTGCGCCAAGAGTCTATTCAGCTAAAAATGCCTTAAATTTGAATAGAGCTTTAAGTAGTCCGATTTTTTAAAAATTCGGTCAAAAAAATCTAAGATTTGAGAAATTAAATATTTAGACATAATATAGATCATGCCCGTTCAGAAAAAGAAAAAGCACAAAGTCACTTACATCAAGAGTGCCTTCCTGCCTCCTGATTATCCCGTACATAAAAAGAAAGAAGTCGCCTTCGTTGGAAGATCCAACGCTGGAAAATCTTCATTGATTAATGCTTTGGCCGGCAGTGATGTTGCTAAAGTCAGTC
>CAMLRE010000095.1 GCA_946482355.1 uncultured Bdellovibrio sp. | reverse complement strand
AAATGGTGCCTCGGGCCGGACTTGAACCGGCACGCCCGTGTTAACGAAGCTCAGGATTTTAAGTCCTGTGTGTCTACCAATTTCACCACCGAGGCACTGAAAGTAACACCATTAAAAAGTGAGTTTTGAATCTAAGGGTCTCTGAACACTTTGTCACGCCTTTTCATAAAAAATTTAAAAGGACTTTTCGTTGACTCATTCAGCATCTCAGCCAATGATGAATCATGTTGTGTCTAATGAGCAAAATTTAAGAACATTCAACATCTTCAAGGCGATAAAAGTCGCATTTTTGCCAATTTTTTTAGCGTTATTAGTCTCAGGAACAATAGATCAGTTTATAAATTCTAAAATTGAAGCTATTTTGCGTTCGCCGCAGGGTTTATCACAGGCCATTTGGTTTTATGGTTCGGTTTCTATTTTTTCATCACTTTTCTTTCCTTTAGTGGTTAGCTTTTTTGCAAGCTATGCTTTAGCCCGTTCAATCCAAGACCAAGATTACAGTCAGTTTATCCCGACTAACCTTCCCGATTTTATCGGAGAGCACTTTGAATTATCGTTTTTAGAAACACTCAGATCTTGGGGTAAGACATTTCTTTGGACGTTTCTATTTATTATTCCAGGTATCGTTAAGTTCTTCTTATATATGCCAGTGCCGTTCGTGGTGTTTTTCTCGAAACGCTACCAAGCTGGCGAAGTCGATGCTCTAAAGCTTGCGCAAAAGATCTCTAAGAAATACTGGTTTTGGTTATTAGTCTACATGACTATGTTTACTTTTATTTTACCGATGGCTTTATCCTTAGGTATGGATCAGTACCGCGTCTTTCGCGACTACTTTGTTTATGCTTCAATGCTGACAGCCGTTGATGCGGTGATCGTAATTATTTTTCATTACTATATTTTAAAATTAATCTTAAAATTTATTAAAGACGATGACTCGAAAGAGCTAGTTGTGCCTACGGCACGCGAAGGGATAGTCGCGCCTTAGGCGCGCGGAGGTAAAAATGGGCTTAATGTTTAACTGGAAAGATATTAAAAACCGCGATCACGGCTTAACGTTTGATGACGTTTTAATTATGCCGAAAAAATCTGAGATGAAATCTCGTAAAGACCCGTCTTTAAAATCTCGCATTACAAAAACTAAATTTTTAGAAACACCGATTATTTCTGCCAACATGGATATGGTCACTGAAGCCCGCATGGCGATTGCTATGCACAAATTTGGTGGTCTTGGTATTTTACACAGATTTATGGATACAGATAAACAAGTAGCCATGATTGAAGAAGTCAAAGCCGCTGGCGCGAATATTATTTCAGCTTCAATTGGTGTAAATGCTGACTTTAAAGAGCGCGCGCAAGCCATCGTTAAAGCTGGTGTGAACTTAATGACAATCGACATCGCTCATGGTCACTCAGTCGCGATGATGGATACTTTAAAATGGTTAAAAGATACTTTTCCTGGGTTAGAAGTTATCGCTGGTAACTTAGCGACTCCTGATGCAGCGATTGATTTGATCGAAGCAGGTGCTGATGCGATTAAAGTAGGTATCGGCCCAGGATCAATGTGTACAACTCGTATTATTACTGGTTGTGGTGTTCCGCAATTAACAGCAATTGCCTTATGTGCTGAAGCGGCTGAATCTTACGATGTTCCAGTCATTGCCGATGGTGGTATTAGAACTTCTGGTGATATGGTTAAAGCTTTCGGAGCTGGTGCTTCAACGATTATGTTAGGTTCAATGTTATCTGGAACAATCGAAACACCGGGCGATATCGTGAATGGTAAAAAACAATACCGTGGTATGGCTTCTAAAAAAGCGCAAGTTTCTTGGCGCGGTGATATGCCAAAAGGCATGGCCCCAGAAGGTGAATCAACTTTTGTGAACGTAAAAGGTCACGTCGAAGATGTGTTACACGAACTTTGCGGCGGTATCAGATCAGGTATGACTTACATGAACGCGCAAACAATAGCTGAAATGCGTGATAAAACTCAATTTATGGAAATGTCTTCAAACGGTATTTCTGAATCACGCGCGCACGGAGTGAAAAACTAATAATGTCTTTTGATCCACGCCCTATCGGAGTTTTTGATTCAGGTATCGGAGGACTTACCGTTCTTCGTGAATTACTTAAAAACTTTCCCGATGAAAATTTCATTTACCTAGGTGATACGGCCCGCCTGCCTTACGGAAGTAAGTCACCGGACACCGTTCGTAAATACACCGAACAGAATATGAATTTTTTAAAAGGCCGTGATGTAAAAGCCATTGTTGTGGCTTGTAATACAGCTTCAACACAAGTATTTGAAACTGAATACCAAGGCTTACCCGTTTATAACGTGATTGATCCAGGTTCAGCTTTAGCTGCGCGTATGACTGAAAATAATCGCGTAGCTGTGATCGCCACACGCGCCACGGTAAAATCAGAAAGTTACACTAAAAAAATTCATGCTCATAAACCTGAGATTGAAGTTTTTAGCGCGGCTTGTCCGCTGTTCGTGCCACTGGCTGAAGAAGGCTGGCACGATGATCCGATCACAAATTTAATCGCGTTTCGTTACCTGCAAGGTTTAAAAGCTCATGATGTTGATACGGTGGTTTTAGCTTGTACGCACTACCCGTTACTTAAAACAGCGATTCAAAAAGTTTTTGGCAATCACGTAAACCTTGTTGATTCAGGTGAAGCTATTGCCAAACTTCTTGCGCAAGACTTTGCTTCAAATCGTCTGAATAAAAACAATAAAGCTGGTGATCAATTATTAATTTGCCTGACTGATGCAGGTACGCAGTTTGAAAAACTGGCTTTAGCTTTGGTTGGTGATTTCACAGATCAAAGAATTGTTTTCGAAACAGTTTCTGTCATTTGACGAACCTTTTTACAGCTTAAAAGCTTTTCTCTCGTTTAAATTTTAGATCGTCTTGGCTTAAAGACTGCTTAAAATTCTTAAGCATGAAAAAGTCGATCGCCAGCATTTTAATTTTATTATCCGCTTTAAGCCTGGGTTTAACAGCCTGTGCCCCGAGCTCGCGCGATCAGAAAAAAGATACACCCAATGAAATTATAACTCCTACTGATCAGACTTTAAAAGTGGGCGATATCATCTTTCACAAAAGCCAATCGAAACAATCAAAAGCCATCAAAGAGGCCTCACAATCAGAATGGACTCACGTAGGTATTCTTGTCTCTAAAGATGGTGAATGGTACGTGGCTGAAGCCATTGGCCCTGTCGTATCAACAAAACTTCAGGATTTTATTAACCGCGGTAAAGACCAAGAATACAAGATCTATCGCTTTAAATACTTCGATGCGATCTCGATGGAAGATAAATTAATCGAAGCTATTAAAAAGCAAAACAAGGCCTATGACATCTACTTTGAAATTTCAGATGAAAGCACTTACTGCTCTGAATTAGTGTATAAAGCGATGCTTGAAGTGACTAGTCACGAAGTGGGAACCGTTCAACAATTTAAAGATTTAAAATTAAATGGTCCGCAGGTAAAAGCATTAATTAAAAGACGCTTAACTGATAAGGGCCGAACACTTGATCCTGAAGAACAAATCATTACTCCAGCCTCGCAAATGCTTGATCCGAATATGATTCTGATCAAAGAATCTCTGAAAAAATAGCCGTCTTTTTCTCTTAACAAAAGCTCGTTTTGAAACAGTTTCCGTCATCTGACGAACTTTTTTACACCCTCAAAGCCTTGGCTGTTGTTTATATTCGGTTAAGAACTGGCGTAGACCCTGCTCTATATCTACTGGAAATGAAAGAAAGCAGTACGTATATGAAAAGATCTAACATTAAATTCTCAAGCCTGATGCTAAGTTTAATCTTAGCCATTTCTTCGTGTGCTCCCAGCCAGAAGCATGATCAAAATAAAAACAACACACAAAACGCTGGCATTACTGAAAACGAAGCAGATCTTCCTCCAGTTGTCGAACACGATCTGGTTTCTACTGACGATAACTTTCAAAAAATCTTAGAAGACGAAACTAAAGCCGCTCAATACGAAGCGCCAACAAACGCGATCAAAAACGGCGAAGATTTACTTTATGTAGGTTACACAAAACTTAAAAACGTAAAGTCAGTGTATGATAGAACTAAAAACGAATTAGAAGTGTCTGGTATCGCTGAAATCTTAAATGCTGATAAAAAAACTGTTCGCGTAAAACAAGAATTCAAAATCAAAGGTAAATACAAAGCTAACCGTGGGACAATTGAATTACGCCCCACTGAAGACAGTAAAGATGCTAAAGATATTCAAGTGCGTGCCGTAGTTACTTGTTTAAAAAGCGATCTTGGCGAAAAGTATGACTGTGCCCGTGCGATTATTGATTTATTCATCAAACATCAGAATAACTTTTATACTGAGCAGTTAGAATCAACGGCCTTCGACAAACCTAAATTTGTAGGTGGCCACGGTAAAGAAAAAGATAAAAAGCCTGAAATCGATATGAATTTAGTTGATCCAGAAGCTGACAACAATCAAGTTAAGGTAACTCCCGAAGAACCAGCTCAGCCTAAAAAAGAAGACAAAAAAGAAGATAAAAAGCCAGTGATCGACACTGTCGTGCAAACTCCTGCAGCTTCAAAACCGGCGGTTGTTATTGATGATTCAAAAGAAGAAGCTGATCCAGAAGCTTTAGCCGAAGTTGAAGAAGGCGATGACGATTCAATCGCTGGCCGTTACGAAGGTAAAGCGGCTTTGGTAAAACTTGCGAAATTATTTTTATCAGATAAAGACATTGCCGATTTAGATTCTAATGATGGTAAACCAAAATCCAGCAAAGACGATGATGAAGATGACGATTCAGATGATCAACAAGCTGCCGTGCCTGTACAAAAAGACACTAAAGGCCGTTTACGCCTATCAAATCAAGCTGTTGGAAGTCCTGATAACGGCCGTCTTCGTAATGCCTCTTTCTTAAAAACGCATATCGATACTTATAAATTAGAAGACAAAGTCGTGATCGCTAACTCTTCAACAAAGAATTACTACGGAACCCAAGAGATGATGGAAATCTTAGAAGCGATCGGTGAAAAAGCGAACACGTTACAAAGAAACAAAATCTTTATTAGCCGTATCTCTGCTAAAGCCGGTGGAAGACTTCCGCCATCAAAATCACACCAAAACGGTATGGATGTAGATATTGGTTACTTTACAGTTCAGGGTAAAGTGCAGTTTCCGATCGTAGCTTCTGGTGGGGCTTTAAAGAAATCAGATTTCTCTGTGACTAAAACTTTAGAGGTTTTTAAATTCTTAATGACTCAACAAGTTTCACCGGTTGATCGTTTATTCGTAGACCAATCGATTATTAATAATCTTTGCCGCGAAGCTAAAAATTCTGGAAAATTTAAAGGTTCAGAAAAAGCCGCTTACGTAAAATTATTTGAAAACTTACAGCACGTTGATGGTCACGGTAACCACTTTCACTTACGCTTACGTTGTACGAAAAACCAACCTGATTGCCAGCACCGAATTTATAAGAAAATGAACAACTGCAGCGCTAGCTAGTCTGGCGCCGCCGAGCGGCCGCCGTTGGTTAACTTGCAGGGCTTCGCCCTGACTTAGATAAATATTTCTTGCGCGATATTTTTTAAATTATAATTACTTGCCATACTGCGGACATAAGCTCCGCAGTCAGCCATAACTAACAAATCCATCTCTTTAGTTTCAAATAACGGAAAGTTTCTGTGAAACACATCTGATGATTCACAGATTGGACCTACCAGAGAATAGTTCACTTGGTTTGATGAATTTTTCTTTAAATTATAAAAATGGTGATGGGCTTGATACAGTGATGGGCGCATGTTGTTGTTCATACCAAGATCCAACACCAGCATATTTTTATTTTTGATATACTGAACCTGGCAGATAAACACCGCAGAGCGCGCCACGAGAAAACGACCAAGTTCTGATAAAATATCAGCGTCAAAGTTTTTAAGTGATTCATCGTAAGCCGCTTTTAAATTATTCCAACGATCAAAGTCAGCGATCAGATCATGAGATTTATAATCAATTCCTAATCCCCCGCCCACATCAAAGCGAGTCAGTGTTGAAAACTGTTTTTTCAAATCTAAAAAATAAGTTTTCATTTTTTCAACAGATTCTTTAAACACTAACGGATCAAGAATTTGTGAACCGATATGAAAAGATAAACATTTAAATTCAACGAGCGGATTTTTTTTGATGATATCTAAACATTCAGGAACGGCTTCTAAATCAATTCCGAATTTAGAATCTTTAAGCGCTGTTGAAATATACGGATGGGTTGGAGTTTCGATTAACGGGTTAACACGCAAACCAACACTCACCTTTTTATTTTTTTTACTTGCAATATCGCTGATCCGGCGAAGCTCTGCCGGAGATTCAACATTGATTTGAAAAATTTGATTATCAATTGCAAATTCAATTTCAGGAATTGTTTTAGCCACGCCTGAAAAAATAAAGTCACCTGGCTTAAAACCGCATTCAAGGCCGTGCTTAATTTCACCAAGACTTACAACGTCTAACCCGCAACCCGCGTCTTTAAAGAGCTTTAAGATTTCAGGGTGATAGTTGGATTTCATGGCAAAATGCAGCTGTTTAAGCTTAGTCCAAGATCTCACCCAGGCAATACGTTCGCTGATTAACGATTTTTGATACACCAAGACAGGCTCTTGGTAGTTTTTAACGGCCGAAATATCGCTTAATTTAGCGTCGCCAAAGTATAATTCGTTATTCTGATAAGTGAATAGATCGCGTGACATTTAAGCCATCTTAGCTAATGATCTTAAGAATGAAAATGATTAATTTAGGTTATACGAAATTAGGTCTTCCGCTGCATGGCTACCACTTCTTGCCAGCATCTGGAAAAGCAAAAAACCGCGCCCTTGTAATCGGCGGAGTTCACGGCGATGAGCCAGAAGGCGTTGTTGCTGCCCGTGGCTTATTAGATTCTTTTACGAAAAAGTTTGATTTGGATTTAGAGGTTGTGCTTGTTCCAGAAATGAACCCCGAAGGTGTTCTTTTAAAAACACGCGGAAACTCTAACAAAGTCGATCTTAACCGCAATATGAACACAAAAGACTGGTCTCCAGTTGCTGCTAGCGAACGTTATTTTCCGGGTCCATCGGCGATGTCTGAAGCTGAAAACCAGTGTTTAGCAAAGTTTATTGAAGATTTTAAACCAACGGTGATCTTTTCACTTCACTCATGGAAGCCGATGTTAAATACAAATGGTGTTTTACCAGAAGCTGACACAATCGCTAAGATCACAGGCTACGTGATTCAACCTGACATCGGCTACCCGACACCGGGTTCTTTAGGAACATGGGCTGGCTTTGAAAGAAATATTCCGACATTAACTTATGAAATCGAACGCGATATCTCGTTTAAGCCAATTATCGATATCCATGTACCGGCCATCATTGAAGGCCTGAAAGTGACCGCAAAAAGATGAAAAACGAAATTTTAAATTTACACCAAACATTAGCTGACAATAAAGACTAC
>CAMLRE010000094.1 GCA_946482355.1 uncultured Bdellovibrio sp. | reverse complement strand
TAAGTTTTAGCTAATGAAGCAACGTCAGCACGCATTTCTTCTTCTTTTTTAAGAACACGTTCAGTTTCGACTTTTTTAGCTGTTTCTTCAGTGATTTGTGCCTGTAAACCCTGGATTTCTGCAACAAGAGCATCACCATTGTTATAGATCGTGAAAAAATAAAGCATCGTCAGGATAAACCCGAAAATAGCAATACGATTTACCGAAAGGGTCGAAACCTTAGCCATCAACTCATTCATTTTTGGCTCCTTCGGTTGTTGCGTATTCAGCAGTGATTAAAAAAGAACGAATTCTTAAGTCTGACTTAAACTGTTCGCTCTGTGGCATAACATCGATATTTTGAAGCTTCACATTTTTTAAAATTTGTGTGCTCGTTAGTTTTCCTTCGAAATCAGAAATGGCTTTTTCTGTATCGCCGCCGCCCATAAATTGGATTTTGTTACCGGTAGTTTCTAAACCGTTTAACCAAACGCCTGAAGGAATAGCTTCTTTTAGGCGGTTCACAAGTTCTAATGGGAATAGTCTTTCACGCGAAATACGTTCTAAGAATTGTGTCTGGCGATTTAAGCGCTTTTTATCTTCTTCGTATTTTGCAATTTCTGCGGCAATAGCTTCTTTTCTTTGGTTGAACTCAACCAAGGTTGCTAATTCAGAAGCAAAGCCCTGTTTTTGGCTTTCAAGCTGTGGAATATTATATTGCTCGTAACCGATTAAACCTAAAGGTCCAATTAAAAAAACAATGACCCTTTTGACAAAGTCAGAGCGCATCTGTTTTGCATCGTCACCAAAGTCCGCCGCAAAATCAGCTTCAACTGCCGAGTAAGATTTAAGTAAGTTAACCTTAATCATGAGTCACCTACTTCGCGTAATGCAAGACCTAACGTCGTCGATAAAAACGGTGTGATCTGTTGTAGGTAAGCCGGAGTTAATTTTTTATTGGCCGGTTTAATTCTGATTAACGGATTTAACGGTTCAAATGGAATTTTTAATGAATCCTGAAGATGATCTGTCATACCTTCAGTTAAACTTGCTCCGCCAGTGAAATAAGCCTTTGTAATTTGTAAATCGCCACCTGATGCTGAGTAGAAATCAATCGAGTTACGGATTTCTTCAGTCACGTAATCAAGGGCCATATTCATGAAAGTTTTTGTGTTTTCAGGTTGTTCGGTATTGTTATCTTGCTGAGTCAGTTTTAGCGCTTCAGCTTCTTCAAGCGTAATACCCATATTCTTACTGATCTCGTTGGTAAAGTGGAAACCACCCACCGGAATATCACGCACGAATAAAACTTCGCCTTGAAGAATAACCAGGAATTGGGTTGAGTTTGCGCCGAAGTTGAATAAAGCCACCGGTTCGTTGAAACGACCGTAGTTAAATTCAAAAATATTGGCTAACGCTAAACTTGCGACATCGATGATTTTACATTTTAAGCCAGAGAAAGTTGTCACTTCGACGTACTTTCCGATGAAGTCATTTTGAGCCGCGATGATCAACACATCCATCATATCTGGAGTCGTAGAAAATGGCAGAATGTGATGCTCAAGCGTGACTTGCGAAATATCAAATGGCAGGTATTGTTGCGCTTCGAATTTAATCTGTTCGCGCAGTTCTTTGGGATCTCGTTTTGGGAGTGAGATTTTTTTAACAATAGCCGAGTTTCCCCACATACCAACGTTCACGATTTTACGAGTGAAACGTTGTTCTTTATGCAGAGATTTGATTGCTTCACCTAAAAGAAAAGAATCGGTGATTTCACCATTGGTCATGGCTTGCGGCGGGGTCTGAACTGACGCAAAGTTTTCAAGCTCAGCGGTGTTTCCGCTAAGTTTTAATTCGGCCATTTTGATTGAACTTGATCCTAAATCTAGTCCAATCACCTTCTTTGATGAAAATAACATGCTGCTCAGACTCCCAACCTAAATTATCCAATCCTTGGTAGAGTCTTGTCAAAGTTTGTACGATTTCTAGACGTCTGGTCTAGTCGACAGTTCGTCTTTAGAATTGTGGAAAAAACAGATCAATATACCAATTTCCTACGGACTTTAGTCCTAAGATATATAAAATAGCGCCTAAAGCGATAAATGGACCAAACGGGATAACCGCTTTTAATTTATCTTCACTGTGGCGTGAAACATAAATTCCAACAATAGAACCTAAAATCGATGACGATAAAATGACAAAAGGGATTGCTCGCCACCCTAATAAAGCTCCGATCCAAGCAAGAAGTTTAATATCTCCCCCGCCCAAACCTTCACGTCCGGTAAACACATAATAAACATAAGCAACTAACCACAAAACGCCGCCACCGAATAAAAATCCCAAGAAACCTTCCATAAATTCACGTTCAGGATTAATCGCGGCTCCGATTAAAGCCAGAGCGCATCCGCCTAAAGTGATTTCATCGGGCAAAATCATATGATCTAAATCGATAAAACTTCCGGCCACTAAACCGAAAACTAAAATGAAATATTCTAAAGTTAACCAGCTAAAACCATAAAGGTGAAAAACGACAACCCAAAGAGCTGCCATAATAAATTCAACTAAAGGGTAACGAATTGAAAACTTAGCCTGGCAGTGGGCGCATTTTCCTCGAAGGATAAAATAAGAAAAAAGTGGAATGTTATGATACCAGGCCACTGTTTTTCCGCATTCTTTGCAATGGCTCCGACCCGTGATTTTTTCGCCTTTAGGCATACGGTAAATTAAAACGTTGGCAAAACTTCCGAAGCAAGCTCCGAAAAGAAAAACAATAAAATAGAAAAAAGGCATTAAATCAGACAATTTCTTTCTTTCTAAATAGCAACGAAGCTAAATACATGCTGGCTAAAATCCAACCGAAACTATGCAAAAAAGCCCAGCCTAAATCTGAAGGATTAATCAGTGACTTTAAAAAGCCGTAACTTTTCCAGTTAAATTTATAAAATTGAGGAAAAATCGCGCTTAATACGGTGAATATTTCTTTGCTGTTTTCAATCTGCGCTTTTTCCATAAAGAACTGAACTTCGATGATTGAATAGCTCATTAACCAAACAGTGATTGAAAGAACAAAAGCAAACATCGGACGCGCGATAACACTGATTAATAATCCGATCGAGCCAATCACCAACGACTTAATATAGATCACCGCAATAGCTAAAAGATAATTCACAGTGAACATTAAATTTGGACTTGTGATAAAGAAGTAAAGTGTGACAGCTAATACGATCGCTGCAATAAAGTTTAAAATTGCTAAACTTCCGAAATAGCCGACCAGAATTTTCCAGCGAGGAATTGGACGAGCCAGTAAAACTAAAATCGTTTTACGTTCGATTTCTTTTGCTAATGAATGGGTTGAAAAAAAGCAGGCAATAAAAACTAAGGCAATTTCAATACCGGCTAAACCGAAATCAACAACCAGGCGTTGTTGTTCAGTAAAACTTAACGAACCTAAAAGTTGGCTAAAGCAAACAAATAAGAAGGCTAAAAATAAAACGATTTGAAAAAATTTAAGACGGAACCACTCTTGCGTGTTTACCCACATTAATCTGATCATACGTTGTAGTTTACCTCAAATTGACCTTTGAAAGCCTTGTAAGCATCTTGTAATGTGCTGTAGTTTTTTTTGAATTCTGGCGTTGAACCATTATAGAAACATTCACCTTGATGAATCACGATCAGCTCTTCACAAAGTTCGTCGATGTCTTCTAATAAGTGGCTGCTCATTAAAACTGTAATATGAGTTTTCTTTAAATCTTTTAAAATATCTTTGATTAAAATTCTTCCATCAGGATCTAAACCTGACATCGGCTCATCTAAGATTAAAAAATCAGGAAATGCGATCAGTGATTGGGCGATACCTATACGCTGTAGCATTCCTTTTGAGTAATCTTTTAATTTTTTATCTTTAGCGTGAGTGAGTTTTACTAGATCTAAAACTTCGGCAGCACGATGCTCGAAATTATCTTTTTTTGTGCCTGACAAATCCCAGTGTAGTTTTAAAAACTCCATGCCCGTTAAAAATTCCTGAAAAAAAGGGCGTTCAGGCAAATAACCGATATGTTTTTTAAATTCGATAAAAGATTGGTTATCGCCGAATTGAATCGTGCCTTTATCTGGAAAAATAAACTGCAAAAGGCATTTAATCGTTGTTGTTTTACCCGCCCCGTTCGGTCCGATAAGACCAATAAACTTACCTTGCGGGATAACAAACGAAACATTTTTTAAAACCTGCGTAGGTTTTTTATAAAAGTCTGGCTGAAAAGATTTTTGAATACCACTAACTTTAATAATATCCATATTACTGATTAAATACCTTTTTGACTTCACGTACAGGATCATACTGCTTAGAAGTGGCCGGCATTAATTCGCCTTTGCCCATAACTTCTGAGATCAGTTTTTTTGTACCTGCATCACTTTGCATTTCGATTAATTCATACATTAATTCGTGAGTTAATTTTGGGTATTGATTGTAAAAATCCTGACGAACCACAATCGGATCATTTGGAATCGGAGCACTGACCCATAAAAGTCTGAATTTAGATTTAGGGTTTTTCTTAAATCTTTCCCAAGCTCCGTCATTTGTTTTTTCATCGTCAACAAATACTGCAGCTACATCGACTTCTTTATTTTCTAACTTTTCAACCGAAGCCGCATGACTGCCAGAGAAAGTAACTGATTTAAAACTTTCATCTTTAAGATTGTTTTTACGTAAATAAACCTGAGGGTATAAATAGCCAGAAGCCGATTGTGGATCGACAAACACGATCGATTTACCTTTTAAATCTTTAATTGATTTAATTTTACTATCCGCACGAACCACTAAACCTGAAAAATAATAAGGCCCGTTATAAGTCTTTTTTAAAAGAACCTTAACCGGAACTTCTTTTTCAGCCTCAACTAAACTTAACGCCGATAAAAAAGCATAATCCACTTTCTTATCTTTAAGCGCCGTATTCAAAGCCGCATAATTTTTAGAAATATAAATATTAACAGGAATGTTTAATTTCTTCTGAAGCTGTTCAGCCACCACTTTAGATTCAGCTTTGATAGCCTCAGGATGACCACCAGGAATCATCCCCAAAGTAATAGACTTAGGCGAAGCCTCAGCCAGAGCTAAAGCGGAAAATAAAAATGTAAAAATAAAACCTTTAAAGCTCATATGCCATCCATTGCACTTGAGCGTGCTTTTTTAAAGCACGCGGTCTTTAAAAGCTTAAGTGACTTACTTCGAAACGTCCAGTCTTTGCTTTTTCTAGGGCCAGTACAAACGCCTCAGCCGCATCGCTTTCTGTCAAACATGGAATACTGTAGTCAGTACACGCTCTTCTGATGGCAAAACTTGCCTCAACGGCATGACGACCTGCCGTAGTGTTAATAACAAAATGCACTTGGCCAGAACGAATACGATCCACACAGTGCGGACGTCCTTCATGAACTTTATTTAAACTTAAACACTGAACATTATGTTCTTTTAAAAACTCTGCTGTTCCGCGAGTGCCGGAAAAAGTAAAACCAAGTTTTTGCAATGTGCTTAATAACGGAAGCATTGGTTGCTTATCTTTATCACGTAAAGATAAAAACACTTCGCCCGATTTTGGTAAAGCTAAGTGACTTGAAACGAAAGCTTTTACTAAAGCTTCAGAATAAGTATCGGCACGACCCATTGATTCACCTGTTGATTTCATTTCAGGGCCAAGCACTGAATCTGAATCTTGGAATTTTTTAAATGGGAAGACTACGCCTTTTACGCAAACTTGTTTGATCTTTTTCCAGTCGTAAGCTTTTTCTTCAGCCGTTAGCTCTAAGCCAAGTTGGCCTTTCATTCCTAAATCAACTAATGGAATACCCGTAGCTTTTGCTAAGAATGGAACTGAACGTGAACTTCTTGGATTAGCTTCAAGAACATAAATCACATCGTTTTTGATCGCTAACTGTAAATTTAAATGCCCTTCGACATTTAATTTATCAGCCAATTTTAAACTTAATTTTTCGATCTTTTCTAATGTTTCTTGTTTTAAACGCTGCGGAGGAACCACACCCATACTGTCGCCCGAGTGAACTCCGGCCGCTTCGATATGTTCTATGATACCACCCACTAAAATCCAATTTTTTCCGCGCACTAAATCGACATCGACTTCTAAAGCGCCCGATAAGAATTGATCCATTAAGCATGGATTTTTTCCGCCAATAAAATCTTTGTGGCGTTCAAAGTAGGATTCTAATTCACCACGGTTTTCGATCACTTCCATACGACGGCCGCCGATCACATAACTTGGACGGCAGATCATTGGGTAACCGACTTCAGCTTCTTTTTGTAAAGCTTCACCGATATTTCCAGCCATAGCTGAATTTGGAATTGCTAAATTTAATTCGCGGCAAAGTTCAGCGAATTTTTTGCGGTCTTCGGCTAAATCAATTGAATTTAATGAAGAGCCTAAAAGTTTAAAACCTTCTTGAGTTAGACTTCTTGCTAAGTTAATTGGTGTTTGACCACCAAGTTGCGCGATAAAGCCTTCTGGTTTAATTACGTTGAACACTTCAGTTAAGTGCTCAAGTGTTAATGGTTCAAAAAATAATAAATCCGAAGTGTCGTAATCTGTTGATACGGTTTCAGGATTTGAATTTAGCATCGCCACCTTGTAGCCCAATTTTTGAAGCGCTTTTACGCCACGAACACACGAGTAATCAAATTCAATACCCTGACCGATACGGTTTGGACCGCTTCCGATCACCGCAATGGTTTTAGGAATAGCGATCGAGCCTTCTGGTTTACTCCAGTAAGTTGAATAGTAATAAGGTGTTGATGAAGCAAATTCACCAGCACAAGTATCTACTTGGAAAAATGCTGGGCGAATTCCGAATTTATGGCGGATATTTTTTAAATTTGAAGTTTGAAAGTCTTTTAGTTTGGCTAAACGAGCATCCGTAAAACCTAAACGTTTTGCTTTTAATAAAAGCTCTGTCGTAAGTTCCGCGTTTTTAAACGTTGATTCAAATTTTACGATTGTTTCTAACTGCTCTAAGAACCATGGTGTGATTTGAGTTAATTCCCAAATCATATTTAAGCTTAACCCATGACGGAAAGCCTGAAAGATGTGCCAGATTCTTTGCGAATTCGGGTAAGAAACTTTTTCTAAATCGAAATCAACTTCTGGAATAGCTTCAGTGTTTTTTTCTAACGCTGCCAGTGCTTTCATAAATGATTCTTGGAAAGTACGGCCGATAGCCATCACTTCCCCCACAGATTTCATTTGTGTAGTTAAGATATCTTTTGAACCTTGGAATTTTTCGAAAGCAAAACGTGGAATTTTAGTGACCACGTAATCAAGAGCTGGCTCGTAACAAGTGGGTGTTACTTGTGTGATATCATTTTTTAATTCATGTAATTGGTAACCAATGGCTAATAAAGCTGCGATTTTAGCAATCGGAAAGCCTGTGGCTTTACTTGCTAAAGCTGATGAACGAGAAACGCGTGGATTCATTTCGATAACTACGCGTTCACCTGTTTTTGGATTTGTCGCAAACTGAACATTCGCGCCAC
>CAMLRE010000093.1 GCA_946482355.1 uncultured Bdellovibrio sp. | reverse complement strand
TGATGGGATCTTTTGGATCTACTGAGAAATAAGATTGTTGCTCGCAACGAATCTTTTCTTTGATCAACCATTTTAAAATATCAGATAAATCTTTATTCTTTTTATCGCGGAAGAACGGATCATTCTCTAAAGCATCTTTCGCTTTTTTAAGAGCGCGCGCTTCAGCTGGATCAGATTCTTTCACTTTGTAGTGAGGTAAATCGTATTTTTTCACGTCACCCGGTAACACGCCCAAGAATCTAACGTTCGGTGCTGAGAAGTCACCGTTACGGATTAATGAAGCAGCTGAACCGGCTTTAAGTGTTCTGAAGATATTTTGCATCGTGTACGCATCCAGATCTCCGAAGAAATACATCGGAACATCTAATTGCGCTTCGATAAGTTTACACCAACCACGAACACCATTTGATGGAACCCCTTGGGCACCCATCAAGATACAGTTGTTACGTTTTGTGAAACCCATTGTTTGTAACGTATTTGCCGTACCTTCTGACTCAACAACTAAGCAGAAATCAATTTTCTTCTTCGCTTTAAGTTTTAAAGATTGCGGTTTGTTTTTTGGTTGGAACGGAGTCGTACCTAGAGTTGATAAATCAACTACGGCTTTATCCCCGTCTGGTAACGTCTCAGTCACAACTAATTGTTGTGAGTAAGTTTGTCCACCACGGTCATTGGCAAAGCAGTTTAATTCTTCACGGTAAACTTCTAACATATCACCGATAAAATCGATGATAGAATCTGATTCATCCTGATCTTCGAAATCTAAAGGTTTGTATCTAGAGTCGCCTTTGATCACACCTTTACACATGTAGTACAATTCACGCTTCGTATTGACTGCGCCAATATCTAAATTGCGAAGTAATAATTCTAACATGAAAACGACACGCGCTAGTTTTTGCACCGATGAAACGTTTAATTCTGTACGAACAACTTTTTCACCCGGTGTTAAGTAACCCACTTTAGCGTTGTATTCCGAGTTATCTAAAGAAGTTTTTACCGCTTCTAGGTAAGGTCTTTTTGATTTTTCTAAATCAGAAAGCATTCTTTCAGCTAAAACTTTAGCTTCTTTAGGAATATCTAATTTTAATTCACGAACTTTAAGTAATGCCATTACATTGAACCTTTATCAGCTTCATCAGCTGTTCCAAGTTTTTTAGCTTCTTTTTGCTTTTGTGCAGCTAATTTGTTTTGTGCTTCTTCAAGCGCACTTGCTGCATCATCAGAATCACGTCCTAAAATTTTACGTAATCCTTCTTCAGCTTTTTTCTTTCTCGCTGCATTTGCACCAGAAATTGAAACTAGTTTTTCAACTAAGATCGGGCCGAATTGCTCGATATGAGCTAATTTTCTTTCTAAATCAGCTTCTTTCATTTCATGCTTGATATGACGTGAAAGCTTTTGACCCGCTTGCATTAATGCACGGCGAATCTCTTCAACTAATTCATCAGAAGCATCGATTGTTTCTTTCGATGCATTTTTAAATTTAATGAACGGAGACACGATTGAAACCGCAAAAACGTAAGGACCTTGCGGTAATGAATCTTTTGGTTGCGTTAAACCGTAAGATTTCCAGTTCACTGATTCAATCGCCCAAGTGATCGCACAACCTGATTTATCAAATTGTAACGGAACACGATTGGCAAAACGTAGTAATTGAACAGGTTCACCTTCTGCACCACGGTTGATGAAACGAGCTAAAGCTACTTCGACAACCACTGGTTTAAAGTCACAAATCGTAGGTTTTCTTGTCATAACTGAGAAGAAATCCACTTCGCCTAAGCGATTAATTGATTTAGATAAAGCGTCTTCACCGACTGTAAGTACCGATTTTGTCGACGGAGCCATTAATTCTGTGGCCTGAACCGCAGTGAAAACCTTTTTGAAATCTTCTTCGTTCATCGCAGTTAATTGTTTTTCTACTAACGCTTTCGGCATGCCGTTTTTAACGAAATCTTTGATCGATTGATCAGAAATACGAGAAAAACCCGTTTTTAAGAACTTAGAAAGGCTGATTTTTCCGTATAAATGAGAGTGAGTGATGAACTCACCTAATTTAAACGTGTGAGGATGCGGTAAAGTCGCCTCTGGAATTTGTGGCGATTCATTTGAAACGCGTTCAATCGTTGCTTTTTCTTGGTCACCTAATTTGTAAGTTACAGTTAAGTGCGGATTAACTAAGACAGTACCTTCGATATAAGTTTGAAGACCACCGTCACCATTTAATTGAATACGGCCATCCATCAAGAATTCTACGCGAGTTCCGTTAGGTTTTTTCCATTCTAACGTCTCTTTATTACGTAAAATACCTGTGTTTGTTTTAATATCTACGTCAACCTGTGCACTCACAGCTTTACGCATATTTTTAGTCTTAGAAATAACCTGAACACCTTTAGCATTGGTCATTTGCGCCCATGTTGTGGCTGCCGAAATACCGATACCTTGTTGTCCACGAGAACATTGTCCGCGACCGAATTTAGATGAAGCTAAATATTCACCGAATACTTTAGCTAAATCATCGCCATCGATACCAGGACCATTATCTTCAACAACAATCTTGATTAAATCAGTGTTTTTAGTAGATCCAACACCTACTTTTTTAACTTCAATTTCTAATTCAGGAAGGATTTTAGCGCCTTCACAAGCATCTAAAGAGTTATCAACCGCTTCTTTAAGGGTCGTTAAAACCGCTTTTAAAGGCGAAGAAAACCCCACTTGTTGAAGGTTTTTTGCGAAATATTCTGCCGTACTACTTTTCGTAATTTTGCTCAAAATAAGGCCTTTCAATAACTTAAACTACGTATATCACCCATTATTGAAGGGGTTTTTGAGAGAAAAAAGCAAGCCTTTGGGCTAAGAAAGTATCTTGCGCGTAGCGTAAAATAGGGTTTTGCCGCCGTTTTAAACGATAAAACCCCTAAATTTGATGTCAGTTTAAGCGAGAAGATATTGAATCACATCTTTCGCGGAATAAGATTTTTGGCCCGGTTTAATCATGCGAACGATATTATTTAAATCATCGCCGGCCGTTAAAAGCGGTAATTCAGCCTGCCCGTTAGCTTGGATTTGCCCCATGCCCACGTCAGCCATTAAAGCATTACATAAACACTTTCTTCCGACAGTGTCTTCTTCAAGGCCGCCTTTTTTAACGTAGTCTTTAACTGGCTCTGCAGGACAACGCTGACCGATTGTTCCGTCATCTTTTTTGTAAGCGTGACGTAAATAACCTAAATCACAGATACGTTGGCGTTGAAGATACAAACCTTCTTCTGAAATTGTTCCCGGTAAACGAGCCGCTTTAAACGGAAAGTTTGTCGGAGATGATCTTGGATCAGTAAAAATCCAACCACCCTCAGGAGCAGGTTTAGACATGATTTCTGCAATAGCTTTTTCACGATGTTCACGCTTAACACCTGATTCATCAGAGAACGCGAATAGAGTTCCCACTTGAATACCGTGAGCCCCTTGCGCTTGAACTTCTTTTAATTTTTCTGGAGTCGCGTAATAACCCGCCATCCAAAATGGAAGCTCTAACGCTTTCATATCAGCTAGATCAACCGCATCACGCTCACCGTAGATTGGCTCGCCACGTTCATTTAATTTCATTGGTCCGCGTGGAGGAGCATTGTGACCACCAGCTAGTGGGCCTTCAACAATAAAACCATCTACACGGCCTGTAGATTTCTTTTTTAAGTTATTCGCTAATACAGCTGATGAAACGATTGGAAAGAAGAACGGACGTTTTAACGGAACAAGCGGTGTGTTTTCCATCACATCTTGTGGGTTAAACGACATCACAGCATCACCTTCAAGTCCCATCACAGGAATTTTTAGTGTAGCTGTTTGATTTTGACTTAGTAGATCTAAAGCGCCTGGAATTTCACGTGGAATACCCGCACCCATAATCACATAATCAACATCAGCTAATAAAGCACCGTAAAGACAAGCTAAGTTCGGTAATTGGATTTTTTCTAAAAGATTTAAACCTACTTTTCCGTTGTGACCTTCGCGCGCTAACCAAACCTCAACAAAGCAGGCAGCAACTGTTAATTGCAATAAAGCTTTCGGAGAATTGATCGCGTACATCGGTGCACGTTTGTACGGTTTATCTGCCGGCTTTCCGCCCTCGATAAAATATGTTTCTAAAATTTTGTTTGCAATTTCTTGTGAAGGAAAAGCTTTTAAAGCGCGACGAGTATTACCTTCAGCATCACCATCTTGAAGACGTCTTACAAGAACTGAATTGATCGCTGTTCCAGAAACTACGCCTAACTGGCCTGTTTGTGAAACTGACTTTGCAAGTTTCCAATCAGAAACCGCAATGCCCATTCCACCTTGAATAATAACCGGATGTTCAATTTGCATTGGATGTTTCCTTGTTTGATCTTGTGTGTTTTGCATCAAAACAATCTATTGAAGGACCTATGTAATTACAAATGAATTGTTTTACATATTTATGCGCGTATGCAGATCGAGGTCATATAAGCTGCATCAAAATGAGACATTCAAGACTGTACTCGCCCCTACCGATAAAGGAGCATGTCGAAGGTCGATTCAAAAACAAAAAATCAGTTGGTTGCAGGACCCCAAAAAGCTCAACAATTTCCGACGCGTCCAAGCTATAATCCACCTGCGCAAAAACAAAATTCGCTTCCGGCACATCCAGACAATTCACGTGAAGTAGTAGCTTTAGAGGCTCAATATTCTGATTTGTTAAAACCTAAAGAAGTGAATTTTAAAGCACATATCATTCCGATTGTGGCCATTTTTGCATTTTCTTTAGTCTTAGTGGTTCTTTTTCATGTCACGAATCCCCCGTCCAGCAAGGGTTTGGGGCCAGGTCGCGGTGTGAGTGGTGATTTAAATGATCTTTCTAACGGCAGTTATCAAAGCCAATCAGCTGATTATCAGGAAGAAAAAACCTGTGTCGATCATCCTGACGGAACAAAAACTTGCACAACAAAAACAAAACTTCACCGCGCGTTTCGATAGTTTTTTTTCGCGAAATATAAGCGCTTACGACCATCCGATTTAATGACTTAAATTCGGCCCCTCGGTTTATTTAGATTTGTACATTAGGTGATCTAAATAACTCCTCTAGAATGGAAAAATTTTAAACAAACTCATAAGCTTTTCTAGAATCACAAGTATTCTAAAAACTAGACTTAGAATCTCTTTAACAGTCACCCGTTTCTGTCGATACTTCATTAGGTGTATGAAATTCGGCATCCGGATTCTCCCTTCTGAGGGGCGAATCCAATGTCATTAAAAAGCGAGATGGCGTAAGCAGTCTCGCTTTTTGCATTTAATAGGCCTGTTATTATTCTTCGTTATAATCGTCGTTTGAATCTTCGACGTTTGTGCTTTTCGCAGCTAATTCTTCCATCGCCATTTCAGCTCTGGTTTTATAGCCTTTTTTCGTGTTGCAGTCTTTGCATGAAACCACGCAATTTTTTTTGTCCGTTTTTCCGCCGCGAGCGATGGGAATTAAGTGATCCATCGTTAGGTCTTCGGCTTTAAATTTCTGTTCGCAGTGATAACAAATGCCTTTACCCAACTGTTGTTTCCACCAGCTGGATTTACGCATTTCACGCGCTTTTGCTTTTTCGATTTTTTGGTGCGACTCCGAGGCCGGAGTGAAATAATCGCCGTAATCAGACATAGAGTTTTTGTAATGTTTTACTGCGGAAAATACAAGCGATTATCATAGAGACCTTCGCTGAAATACTGTTTAATCGCTTTTAAATGATTCTCAGTTTTTTCAGTGTCACCAACAAGCTGGTAAGTCTGATCTGAATACAGCGCTATCGTCTTAGGGCCTTCGTTATACAGCGTTCGTGCTAAGTGGTTGGTATTTAGGTAACCTAAACGAAATAAATCATTTAACGTCGGAAATAAATCAATTTGCTGGGCATATTGATTTGGGTTTAACCCCTGTAAAATTTCTGGTTTTTTTGCGTAAAACAAAATAGGAATTTCAAACTTTTGCTCAAAATCATTCGTCGCTTCATCCATCGCAGGACCTGTATGATCGGCCACAAAAAGAAAAATTGTTTTATCAAACCAAGCTTGTTTTTGCGCGCAAGCCATAAAGTTTTTTAAAGATAAATCTACGTAGCTAATCGTTTTTAAAATAGGAATTTCATTCGCCTCAGCGCGATAGTTTTTATCAAAAGACTCAGGAGTTTTAAAAGGCTGATGCGAAGACAAAGTAAAAACCACCGAAGCAAAAGGTGGCTTAAAACCCGTCATTTTTTCGCAGGCAAACTGTAAAAAGGGTTCATCGTAAATTCCCCAAAAACCATCGTCTTTGGTTTTATCAGGATATTCATTTTTACCAAAATACTGGTCAAACCCGCTGGCTTTGGTAAACACATCAAAGCGCATAGTTCCGTTAGTGGCTCCGTGAAAAAAGCTTGTTTCATATTTTTGTTTTTTAAACAGCTGCCCTAAGCCCATAAACTCATTGGTTGCAAATTCTGAATTTAAAAATGGCTCTTCCATTAATGCCGGAATCCCCGCTAGGATCGACGCAATTCCCTCGATAGATCTGCGCCCGTTCGCATAGGATTTATCAAAATACACACCTTTTTTTATTAATTCAGTCAGGTAGGGAGTGCGTGTGGGAGAAAGATATTCTTTCGACAAACTTTCAACGATAAAAACCACAAGGTTATAACCTTTGGCATCTTGCGGCTGGTTTTTCTTAGTCGTTTGCGCCGGGTTTAAATACTTACGCATTTCTGTATCTGAAAAATATTTTTCTTTCTGAAAGCCCGATTTGCCGAAACTTTTTAAAAACGTAAAGCTTGTGTTTAATACTAAGTGATGCGCGTACGTGTGAGGTAAAACCTTCGCATCCACAAAGCTAATCGGTTTGTATTGAAGCCCCCCACGCCCGAAAATCACAACTAATGGAATCATCGCAACAACAAAAAGTGTTTTTACTTTTAAAGAACATGACGACAACAACGGGTGAATTTTGAAATAGTTTTTATAACAAATTACCAAAAACACAGCTAAGCCGATAAAGGTAATTGTCGCTAAAAAACCGTACTGAAGCATGTTGGTATTCTGCCCTTCGGTGGCTAAATACAGGCTTGATTTCGTAAACCGGCGCCCCATAAAATTCACAAGTTCTACGTCGATAAAGTTTCCAAAAACTAAAACCACGTGCCCCAAAGTGATCGCGTTTAGCGCTAAAAAACGGATAAGTCTGACAGGAATTAATAAGGCTAAAAGCGTGATAAATACGATAGGCACAACGACGGCCGCATCGAATCTTAAACCTTGTAGAAAACAAACGGCTATTTCCGAAGCAGAAAACTCACGAAAATGTACAAAATTCCATCCCAAAAACAGGATTCTGATTCCTAAATACAGAGCTAAAAGCGATATAGTGAAGATCAGCAGTTTACCAACGATTTGCCATGGCTTCGTGTCTTGATTCGAAGTCGGAATTTTGTTATCACTCATACCTATGACAATAGATCAGATGAAACAAAGATTGCAAGAACACTATCCCGATGCTGACCCAAATTCTGAGATTCAGGTTTTTGACCTGACCGGCACATCAGACCACTGGGAAGTGGCCGTTAGAAGCACAGCT
>CAMLRE010000092.1 GCA_946482355.1 uncultured Bdellovibrio sp. | reverse complement strand
AACGTTACAACGCTAAAAACCCATTCTCTTTCATGGAATTACAAGACATGCAAGAGCTTGCAAACTTCTTCGAGCGCCGCGTATCTGCTTACCAAATGGGTGTGTCTGGCCAAGTTGCATTTGATGAAACGTTCTAGATAGGATATCTGGAGTGCGCTAGCACTCCCTTTAGAATAAGGTCAGCTGAAAGCTGATCAAAACAGAAAAAAGGCTTACTGTTGAAGTAAGCCTTTTTTTATTATTGTACCGGGAATGAGTTGAATGTGCAGCGATGATTGTCATCAGTTGAATCAGTTGCTTTTGTAGCCGGTGACCAATCGCCTGCTAACTGATCAATGCCCGCATCAAATTGTTTATTTCCATTAGTATCAATATAATGGCGGGCCGCAAAGTAATACGGAACCCTTGGTTGAAATGACTTAGTCGCACCATTCTCGTCAATATAAGTTGTTGCCGAAGAAGATCCTGTAAAAACGGCTGGATCACGATCACCATGCACAGCACATGTCGAAAGCTCACGGCAGTTTGTATAAGTGTCTCCGCCAAGTGTTACAAGCCAACCCGCATTTGGAGTTGTTGTCATCCAATTTGGTGAAGTTGATACGCGCCATTCAATACTGTAAGCCCGTGTATTATAACCGGCTAATTGTAAAAAACATGAATTCGGAGTGCCCGGGCCCCCGTTTTGCTCGGTACGATCACGCACATAAGCCGGAGCTAGTATACAAGACACATCACCAGACATCGGACTAAGTTCATTCTTGCCTGCACCAAATAGATTTTCGTAATCTGTAATTGCCGGGTTTGAAGTATATTTATAAGATACATCTGTTGTTTGCATGCGGTATGTGTATGTCACACCTGGCATTAAACCAATCGTTGTGCCCAGCGGTTCACCGAAGTGATAAAACTTTTCAACCGTAGTTCCATCACCTAAAGGTGGAAACGTTGGCGATTTATCAACATATACAGGGCCAGATACCGTGTTTGTCATAGTGCCAGAAGCCGCATAATTTGGGCCAGTCCATGTTGTGTAAAGCGAATACTTAATATCGCGGAATTTTGAAGGATTAAAATTAATTTCGCAACGATCGTTATCTTTATTCGGTGTCACTGAAAAAGTTGGCGTAGCTAAAGCACGGTTAACATACATTGTCGTTGCGCCAGAATCAGCTGTTACGCCATCTGTCGTGCGTAATTTCAGTTTCACTAAATAACGAACTTTTGGATTTGTATCATCTGAATTATCATTCGTTACTAAATCGCGACGGATGATACGGCCCATACGTAATTGAAAACTAAAACGGCCGTTAAAACATTGCGGAAACTGCGACGTCGAACTTCCTGAATCGGCTAAACCAATACCTTGAGAAATTAATAAACAAGTTGTTCCACCGCGAAGTGAGGTTGTTGTGATGTCTTCTTGGCAGTTAACACCGATAGAGTTATCGATGATAGGCATTACCGCATCGTTTTCGCCTTCGTAAACCTGCACTAGAATACGGTTTTCTTTACGGCCTAGATCTTTACAGCTTCCTGTGATTTCAACTAAATCAGAACTTTCTGGAGAAGCAAAAATTTCGCCTTCATCCGGAAGAATTGCTAATTCACCGGAAATTGTGCCCGGTGTGCTTGTTGAACAGTTTTCAGTGCAAGGTGTATTTTCAGACAGAAGTGATTTGGCGTTCATGGCGCCAGTACATCCGTACAAAACAAACATAGAAATTAAAGCCGATAAACGAAGAAGCATACCCTTTATTTATCGGTAATTTTTTGAAAATTCTTAAGGGTTCTAAAGGCTTATAAGCTTTTGTAGGCGCGCTGGAAGCGCTTTTTCCATGAATTGTCTCAGATTGGTACGATAGCTAAACAACACATAGGTCGAGATCATCACAAGCGAGAACGACATAAGTCCTAAAAGTATACCAATCATAAGGTGAAAAATTACTCCCAAACACAACCACAAAAAACGCGTGCGTTTGATTGAAACCATTACCCAGAAATAAACTTCAAAAATAATTGTGACAAAAGTTCCGACCGCAAAAAAGACCGGAAAGTTTTTTAAAAATAATAAATCAAACGAAGTAAACTGCGGATTAACTAAAACTGTCCACAATGCGGTTCCATCCCACCAAGTCTGACCTTTTAATTTTTCAAAACCCGTGTAGGCGTAAATGGTAAAAAGCTGTAATTGCAGCAATCTAAAAAAAACCGTGCTTAACTGGTCAGACCACAAGTTCGGATTGTAAACGACTTTCTTTTTTCGAAAAAAACCACGTAAAGAAAAATACTCGTTACAGCGGGTAAAACTTAAGAAAAATAAAAACAACGTACCAATTACATCAGCACCAAAAAGCACTGAAAAATTTCTTTGAATAAACCCCTGAGCAATCACCCAAGTTAAAATCATCAGTACCCGATTTGATAAACCCACTGTGGCTAAGCCTAACAAAGCAATATAAATCCAGTGCACTGTCGAAGCTAAAGTGTCTGGCCAGAAGAATAATTTTAAGTACGGCTTATAAAATTCACTGAAAACATCAAACGCATTTGCGGCGGGAATTAACGAGTTTGGGCCATACTGATCAACGTTAAGCTGACGCCAGCAAGCAATGTAAAACATCACACCACAAAGCAAAAATCGAAATACACCAAGACGTTCAAAATGACCTTCGCCAAAAAGAAAATCGTTCACCAATTTTTGAAAGTTTTTAACTTGGTTTTTGGCAGCTATAAACATTTTGATTTAACTCTTCAGTGGTTAATAGATCGCTATAAGGTGTATCTTTAAGAGTGATAACTTTATCTAAACTTGGAATACGATTTAAGATTAAGGCAAATTGAACTTTAGTCGATCCTGGATTTTGTTTACAAACCCAAGGCACAAAAAACTGCGCCACACGCGTTGGATCAATCACCATAAAGCGCATCATATAATTGTGACGACGCACATTCATCGCAAAGTTAGATCCATCCTTTTGCTCAGGGTAGAAATACTCTTTAGGGTCTTTTGTTGGATTTCCATAATCATCTTCAAAATGAACGATGTAGTGAACGTACATGATATGAGCTGGATCTGGAGAAAAGAAATTCCAAGTTGTATTTACACCGGTGGTGTTAGCCACCGGGAAATAATACTGGCCTAAGTAGCGGCCTAGAAACGAGGAGCCGTTTCCCATGACAATCATCATAGAAACAAAATAAAGAAAGACTCCGGTTAAAATTATACGGCTTATGCTAATTCTCCGTCGATTGAACCTTCGCCGTCGTCATCAGCTTCTTCGAACATTGGAAGTTCGTCTGACATTTCATCATCATCATCATCAGAATCTTCAACGTCTTCAGAAGCAAGCATTGCTCCCTCACCCGCCTCGATTTGATCGATGTTTTGTTCTGTGGCTTGCAGCTCTTCAGCGTTTTGCGCGTCTTCTACGAAGTCAGCCGGTACATTTGCACCTTGCTCAGCTAAAGCTAAGGCTTCTTCGTATTTTTTTAACCAGTTAATATCACGGCGAGGAACATCTTCACCCATCACCATAGCATCACGGATGTCTTGAGCTTTTTCAGCATCACGTTTTTGTTTTTGACGGATTTTCTCTTGTTCAAAGAAGTCAGATGAAGTTGTGATTGTTGAAAGATCGGCTTCAATTAAACCTAATTCTTCTTCGCCTTGAGAGTAAGAAACTTCTTTAACTTCAGTCGACATTGAATCTGTCACCATAGATAAAGTTGGTTTTTCTTCTTCCTCTTCACCGATACCTTCAGGTAATAATTCGTCGATTTGAGAAAGTGTCGGAAGTTCTTTTAAGTTACGAAGACCGAAGATTTCTAAGAATCTTCTCGTTGTTCCGTACTGCATTGGACGGCCTGGTAAGTTTTCAGCTTTACCTTCGAAATTACATAGACCTTTTTCCATTAAAGCGCGTAATAAGTGACCTGATTCAACGCCACGGATTTGATCGATTTCATTTTTAACAACCGGCTGTTTGTAAGCTACGATCGCTAAAGTTTCTAAAGCTGGGCCTGACAATTTAAACGAACGAGCTTTGATCGTGCGTCTAATGAAATTCATATTGTCGATTTTTGTACGTAATTGGTAACCCGCAGTGATTTCTTCTAAAGTCACTCCACGAGAACCGCTTGCGTATTCTACAGCTAAATTATCTAAGATACGTTTGATTTTATCTTTACGTACGTTTGTTCCTTTAAATACTTCTCTGATTGAAGCTAAAGAAACCGGACGGTCAGAGGCAAATAAAATACTTTCAACGATACTTTGTGCTTGTTCGTCTTCTACGAATTCAACTTCATCGATTTGTGCTGATTCAAAACCATCAAGTTCTGAACCTTCAAGGTCAACATCAGAACCTTCGGCCATCATTTCATCAGCTTCATTTTCTTCTTCGTCAGAAGCTTCTGGTAAGAAACCTTCAGATTCAGCTTCTTCTGATTGAAATAAGTTTGCAGAAATTTCGATGTCTCCACCTAAATCGGCAGATAAATCATCAGCTAAAGTGTCGCTAGAAGCCGCTTCAATGGCTGTAGCTTCTTCATTGGCTGTTTCTTCGTTTTGTACTTCTAAGTTTTGTTGCTCTTCTTGTTGAAGTTCATTTTTTTTAGATTTTTTAGACTTTTTAGCCATGACTACACTTGCCCTTCTGGTTCACGATTAAATTCAGAAAATTTATCTACAACTTCTTGTTGTTGCGCTTCTGTGATTGGTTCTTTAGGTTCTTCATTAAATGATTCGAAAGCTTGAATCGCATTAGCCACCAAACTTTCAACAACAGAAGATTCTGGTTGCTCTGAGATCACAACAGGCTCTTCTGCTAACTGTTCAGTTTGCATTTCAACAGCTGTGTTTTCAAAATGCTCTGGCGCTGCTTCTGCCGCAACTTCTGAAGCTGGCGCCTCAATGACAGTCTCTTCTTCAGCGACAATTTGTTCATCTTCAACAAAAGCTAATTCTTGTTCTTCAACGAACTGAACTGATTCTTCGATTTGGGGCTCAAACGATAATTCGCTAGCCACAGTTTCAGCCTGTTCAGTTTCAGCGATTTCTTCGCTAACTGTTAAAGCTTCACCGGCTGCAAAATTAACGGCATTTAAATCCAGCGCAATTTCAGCTGAATCAATTTCCATTTCTGCTGCTAAGATTTCATCATCCGAAGCCATATCTTCAGATAAAGATAGGTTTTCACCTTCAGTTAAGCTAGCTGCAAAAGTTTGCTCAAATGATAATTGCTCTGTTTGCGCATTCACGCCGCCATCTTGTAAAACGAAATTCGATGGCTCTTGATCGATATTTTCAAGCTCTTCTTCAGTGATAACGTTTGTTTTTTGAAATAAATTATCAGCCACTTGGTCAGCGTTGATATTACCGTACTCTTCAACTTTAGATAAAACGTCACCTTCAATAGATCTTTTAGGGTTAACGTAGATATCGCCGTAGTTTTCTGTTTGATAAACAGAAACGTAGCCGATTTTACCAAGTTCTAATAAAGATAAAAATGTAATTAATTTATTACGTGAACGTTCTTTTAAATCTTCAATAGAGTGATTTAAAAGTTCGAACATCGTGATTTGACGGCCAGGAATTAACATATCTTTCATTTCTAAGATACGGCTTCCGATCGACTGAAGTTTAACTGTAACTTTATGAATACGTTTAAGCGAAGCTTTAACCATCTTACGGTATGACCCAATAAGTGAGAATAAAGCATTGTCTTCTAGTTCGATTTCATCTTCTTTTTCATCCATTTTTTCACGGAAACCACGAGGCCATTGGTCGCGGTTTAATAATGGACGTTCATATAAAGCTTTAGCGGCTTCTTTAAACTTTTCGTACTCTAATAATTTTTGAACTAATTCTTTACGCGGATCTTCAGCACCCTCGACGATTTCGCCGTTTTCATCGTACTGAGGTAAAAGCATGCGCGATTTGATTTGAATTAAAGTTGAAGCCATAGCGATAAAATCGCCGGCAACTTCGATATCAAATTCTTTCATTAATTTAATGAATTCAAGATATTGCTTCGTGATCTCAGTGACATTGATATTAAAAATATCCATCTCGTCTTTACGGATAAGATATAATAATAAATCTAAGGGTCCTTCAAACTGTTGAAGCTGAACGCGTATACTCATGCTGCTTAAACCTTATATTAATTTGGTTCGTCTTTAGACAAAACCTGATTAAACTTATTTGCTCGCATCCTACGAACTCTTACGCATCCAGCACTGATAATTGAAGCAAGCGTTTTTGGGTTATTCAACAACTTTCTTATGAATTGCCCAAAGATTAACGCTATAAAAATCTGATTAGAAAATGGACATTACTGACGTCACAATCAGGCGATACAAGAAATCCATTGGAATATAAAGAATCTTCATCAATACACCTGAGAATAAAAGACCTAATAAAATAATGCCTGAGATTTGCTCGTGCTGCTCAAGTTTGTAGTTAAGTGAGGCAGGTAAAAAACGAGCTAAAACTTTTCCACCATCTAAAGGATGCAGCGGCACCATGTTAAAAACAGCCAACAAAATATTAGTGCCAATAAATGTCGTAGCAAACATTTGAATACCTTGCGAATAATCAGCAAAAAGCTGGAACTTTAAAATCAAAGCCCAAATAAATGTCGTTACAATTGCTAAAAAAATGTTCGAAAGTGGCCCAGCTAGCGCAATCCAGAACATATCGGTGCGCACATTTTTTAAATTCCTAGATTCAACGGGAACCGGTTTTGCCCAACCAAAAATAATCGGCGAAGCCATGCCACTTGTCATAAGAATCGAAACGATGGGAAAAACAAATGTTCCCATCACATCAGCATGAGCCATAGGATTCATTGTTAAACGCCCCATGCGTTCAGCGGTATTATCGCCGCGCCATTTTGCCACTAAACCATGGGCAAACTCATGAAAACAAAGAGCAAATAATAAGGGACCAAAGAAAATAACCAATTTTTGAACAACATTAGAATCCATTTCTTTATCGTCTTCTTTACCGAAACAAAAAACACCATCTGACACCAAGTGTTACTTGCCTAGATCAACATTAGACAATAAGTTAGTGAGCGAAATTTAAATTACCCATCTCAAGGAGTACACGATGATTGAAAATGCACGTCCCGCTTTAACTATGTGGTCAGAAGATGAAGTGGCTTTCCGCGAAGCCGTAAGATCTTTTGCAGAATCTGAAATTAAACCACACGTAACTCACATGGATGAAGCTGCCCAGATGAAACCAGAAATCGTTTCTAAATTATTTGAAATGGGTTTAATGGGTATCGAATCTCCTGAGCAATTCGGAGGCGCAGGCTCTTCTATCACTATGGCTTGTATCGCGATTGAAGAATTAGGCCGTGTAGATGGTTCTGTTTCTGTTCTTTGCGACGTGCAAAACACATTAGTAACAAACGCGATTATCCGTTACGGTTCTCCTGGTTTAAAAGAAAAATATTTACCAAAATTAGCTCGTGAATGGGTTGGCGCTTATTGCTTATCTGAATCATCTTCTGGTTCTGATGCTTTCGCGTTAAAATGCCGTGCTGAGAAAAAAGATGGTAAATGGGTTTTAAACGGTCACAAACTTTGGATCACAAATGGTAAAGAAGCTTC
>CAMLRE010000091.1 GCA_946482355.1 uncultured Bdellovibrio sp. | reverse complement strand
AAGAAGGTATCGTAGCTGGTGGTGGTACTGCTTTATTACGCGCTTCTCAACAAATCGCTAAAGGCAAATTTAACGACGAAGAAAAATTCGGCGCAAACATCATCAAACGTGCTTGTGAAGAACCTATCCGTCAAATCGCGACTAACGCAGGTTTAGATGGCGCTATCGTTGTAAACAACATCTTACAAGATAAGTCTTCAAGCTTCGGTTACAATGCTTACTCTGATGAATACACTGATCTATTAAAAGACGGCGTTATCGATCCGGTAAAAGTTGTTCGTTGCGCATTAACAAACGCAGCATCAGTGTCTTCGTTAATGTTAACGACTGAAACAATGATCGCTGAAGCTCCGAAAAAAGAAGCTCCAGCTATGCCAGGTGGCGATCACCACGGTATGGGTGGCATGGGCGGCATGATGTAGTCGCGGACGGCGAGTCGTAGACTGCATCAACGTCTGTAAACCAAATTCAAATATGAGTTTAAGAACCCAAGGCGTAAAAACCTTGGGTTTTTTATTCTTAAGACCTGTTGAAATATTAGTGGCATTTGTTAACCTTTTAAATAGATGGATACGGGCGAACAAAAGCTTAAAGAACTTAATAAAAATAGAAACCTGCAGATTGTGGCTGACACTAAGATCAGAGCCGACATTCAGTCTTTAGCGAAGTGCTATGTCATGGATGAAAACGAACAGATCGCATTACTTGGTGATTTGTGGAAACAAGACACCGTTCTTTTAATTTTTTTACGTCACTTTGCCTGTGACGCTTGCCGTGCTCATGTTCGCCAAATTTTAGAAAATAAAGAAAGCTTTGAGCGTAAAGGTGTAAAAATTTATTTCATCGGAAATGGCACACCTCATTTCATGCGGGGTTTTAAAGAGCAGTTTAATCTTCAGGAAGCCAGAATTTTTACGGATCCTTCTTTAAAATCTTTTGATGCCGCCGGATTTAAACGTGGTTTTTGGATTGATCCAGGAAACATGCACACCCGCCCTGAATTTATCACGCAGGCAATTTTTCATACGATGAAAAAAACAGGCTCTGGAAATGTTTGGCAGCTTGGCGGAATTTTAGCGATTCAAGCTGGTGGTAAAATCAAATACCAGTACACAAGCCAGACGATGGATGACCATCCACCAAGTAAAGATATTGTCGTCGGTTAACCCACGAATAGCGTCATTGCGATTTCATCACTTCACACCTGTGGAAAAGTAAGTGCAAAATAAATTTCGGAGGAAATTTATGAAACACCTATATCTAGTGGTTACCCTTTTATTTTCTTTGGCTTCTTTTGCCAAAGTGTCTGTGGAAAAAGTTGAGTATAAAGACGGAGATACAACTCTTGAAGGATTGTTAGTTGTAGATTCTGCTAAATTAAAAAATAAAAAAGGCCCAGGTGTTGTGGTATTTCACGACTGGAAGGGTGTGGGCCCTTACGTGCAAATGCGCGCCGAGCAGTTAGCCGAAATGGGTTACGTCGCTTTTGTAGCGGATGTGTACGGTAAAGGTGTTCGCCCGAAAGATAACAAAGAAGCTGGCGCACAAGCAGGTAAGTACAAAGGTGATCGCAAACTTATGCGCTCACGTGTAAAAGCTGCGTATGATGAATTAGCAAAATCAAAGTACGTTGTAAGCGATAAAATCTCTGCTACGGGTTATTGCTTCGGAGGAACAGCGGCTCTTGAAGGCGCACGTATGGGTTTACCCCTTAAAGGTGTAGTTAGCTTTCATGGCGGGTTAAGTTCACCAACACCAGAAGACGCTAAAAACATCAAAGCTAAACTATTAGTTCTTCACGGCGCGATTGACCCAAATGTTCCACCAGAAGAAGTAGCGGCTTTTCAAAAAGAAATGAATGATGCCAAAGTTGATTATCAATTAACTGAATATGCAAATGCGGTTCACTCTTTCACACACAAAGAAGCCGGTAACGACATCTCTAAAGGCGCGGCCTATAATGAATTAGCCGACAAACGTTCTTTCGTAGCGGCCAAAAACTTTTTAGAAGAAGTAAATCAGATCAAATAAAGCGCGATACTGAAATATTGAAAGACACTTCCACCCATGACAAACAAATGCCAATACCCGTGGAAGTGTTTATACTTTTCATCTAAGACGAAAAAATAAACTCCAACAGTGTAAAGCAAACCGCCAACAGCCAGTAAAACAATTCCCGGCGTAGCCATAGCTGACATTAAATCTTTAAAGGCAAAAAGAATTAACCAACCCATACCCAGATAAATTAATAATGAAGGAATTCGTGTTTTTTTTGCGACAGTAAATTCGCAAACCATACCGATAGCGGCTAAGCTCCAGATAATTCCGAAAATCCACCACCCGACAGTTCCTTTAAGAGTTACTAAAGTAAAGGGCGTGTAAGAACCTGCAATAAAAAGATAAATAGAAAGATGATCTAATTTTTGTAAAATGGCTTTCGGTCTGGCGCTGGGAATGCTGTGATATAAGGTTGAAATGCCGTACAACAAAATCAACATGGCCCCGTAAATACTGGAGCCTACAATTTTAAGTAAATCACCTTGAACAGAAGCTAACGTAATTAACACCGAGGCGCCGGCGACCGCAAATAACAAACCAACTAAATGAGAAATGCTGTTAAAGCGTTCGCCGTGATAAATAAAAAACCTCGATGACTAATTAGTTATGAGGAGCTTGTGCGTACATGCGATCTTCAAACGCTGTTAACGCCGCCTTTGCTCCTTCGCCCATGGCAATGACAATCTGCTTAAACGGTGTTGTTGTCACATCACCGGCAGCATAAATGTTTTTAGCCGAAGTACGTCCTTTGTTATCTACTACAATTTCACCGAACTTGTTAGTCTCAACAACATCTTTAGCAAACTGGCTATTTGGCAATAAGCCGATTTGCACAAACACGCCTTCTAAAGTTTCTGTTTCAGTCGTGTTTGTATTGCGGTCTAAATATTCTAACCCTGTGACTTGTTGGCCATTACCTATAACCTGTGTGGTTTTTGCCGAAGTAATAATTTTTGCATTCGGT
Organism: uncultured Bdellovibrio sp.; assembly: GCA_946482355.1. The sequence continues at coordinate 4,633 of CAMLRE010000091.1, read as the reverse complement.
AATGATTTTAGTTTTTCAACTAATACCGCATCAGCTTTAAGCGTGTCGTTATATTCAAATAACACAACTTCACTTACGATGCCGGCTAAATCGATCGCCGCTTCAACGCCAGAGTTACCACCGCCGATCACCGCAATTTTTTTACCTTTATAGAAAGGGCCATCACAGTGCGGGCAAAACGCAACACCGCGGCCTAAATATTCTTTTTCGCCAGGAATATTTAGCTCACGCCATTTAGCACCCGTTGTAATAATAATAGAACCGGCTTTTAAAAATTCGCCGCTTTCAAGATGAATGATATTTTCATCTTTATCGATTCTAGAAACTCTGCGGTGTTCTAATAATTTTACAGGGTAACTTAAAACGTGCTGATTTAACTGTGCCGCTAATTGTGGGCCTTCTGTATAAACCACAGAGATTAAGTTTTCGATACCTTTAGTATCTTGCACTTGTCCACCGAAGCGTTCAGCGATTAATGCTGTTTTTAAACCTTTACGTACGCTGTAGATTGCAGCCGAAGCTCCTGCAGGACCGCCACCGATAACCACAACATCATAATCACCCAAATTGGCATCAGCTCCTGAAAGTTGGGCTTTTGAATCATCAATACCAAACTGCTCTTCGATAACTTTCATGATTTCAGCGAAAGTCGCACGACCTGAATGAATCATTTTTCCGTCGACCACAACACTTGGTACGCCTTGAATACCTAAAGCTGAAATTTCTTCTTGGGCGTAAGCTCCGTCGATTGTTTCATGGTGAAAGTCATCATGGTTTAGGGCCATTAAGTTTAATGCTTGAACCACTACCGGACAATTTTCGCAATCTAATGACATATAAGTTTTTACGCGAATTGGTCCACGTAAAGATTTAATACGTTGTAAAATCATCGCGTCGGGAAGTTTTCCTTTTCCGTCGGCGTTTAAAATTCCTAAAATTAAAGATGTAAATTCATGTCCACCGGGAATTCCTGTAAAGAATACGCCAGTCGACTTTCCGTTTTTGTGAATAGTAAAACGTGGAGCTGTATTAACCGCTGCTGATGCAGGGTCAAATTTTGCAGAAATTTTTGGGCTTGTTTCAGCCACTCCAGTTAACATTTCAACAAGTTCATTTTGGTTTGTGTGTGTACTGTTTTGGTAAACCAGATCAATTTGATTTTCTAAATTAGCAAATACACTTTTAAGTTGTTCTTTTAAATCGGCATCTAACATGAGAGACCTCCTTTAGATCGAGAACCAGAAGACGAGAGAAGATAGAGAAAACTGGAACCCACTACATCTAGTGGGTCCCGTAAGAGGAATAAGTAAAACTAGATTTTACCAACTAGGTCTAAACCTGGTTTTAAAGTTTTTGCGCCTGGAGTCCATTTAGCAGGGCAAACTTCGTTCGGGTGAGCGGCTACGAATTGAGCTGCTTGAACTTTACGAAGTAATTCATCAGCGTTACGACCGATACCGTTATCGTTTACTTCTGCTAACTTAATTTGACCTTCTGGATTAACTAAGAAAGTACCACGGTAAGCCATACCAGCTTCTTCAATGTAAACACCGAATGCGCGAGATAAGTGACCAGTTGGGTCTGCTAACATTGGGTATTTGATTTTTTTGATAGTTTCAGAAGTATCGTGCCATGCTTTGTGTGTGAAGTGAGTGTCTGTAGAAACAGAGTAAACTTCAACGCCAAGTTTTTGGAATTCAGCGTATTTGTCAGCCATATCGCCTAATTCTGTTGGGCAAACGAATGTAAAGTCTGCTGGGTAGAAAAAGAAAACAGACCATTTGCCGTTAAGGTCGTTAGTTGAAACAGTTTTGAAGCTGTTGTTGTGATAAGCCTGAACTTTGAAGTCAGTTACTTTTGTATTAATTAATGTTGCTGCCACGTGGGCCTCCCTTGTTTGTTACAGTTGTTTTAAAACTGGATAAATAATATTAAGTTAATACTGCCAGTACAAATCTGTAAAATCTATGACAAATGAAATAAAATAGATATAATCTATAACGCATAAGCTGAGCCTTATTACTTTCTGGACTTTTGGGGCAAAAATGTCGAACTGCTGCACATTATTTTAAAACTTCTTCTTAAATTAAGAATCTTTAGGTAAGAATTTTTATTCAGCTTAGAAATTATTTAAGATTAATAACAGTTCAATGAATTTTGTTTGTGAAAACAATACGGAGGTTTTCAGCTATGTTACGTTTTCTTTATGTTGTAATGTCTTTAGCAGTGACTTTACTTTGCCTTCCAAAGGCCTTAGCGCAAAATGCTGTGGGTTTAACTTTAGGTGGCCCTACATATATTCATTTTACCCATGGGCTTGGAGGCCCGTCGGCAGTCGAAGCCGGGGTTTCATTTTCGTATAATCACGCTACTCATATATATGGTGATTACTTAATTGAAACTCATGCTCCTTTAAGAAGCCCTAATTTTGGTGATGTGGGTTTATTTTATGGTGTGGGTGGAATTATCGTAATTACTAATGATGATCACTATCGTCATAATGATGGTTATTATGGTGAAGACGATGGCGATGTCGGATTTGGTGTGCGCGTGCCGGTGGGTTTAGATTGGCGTCCGGCAGAAACACAGGGATTTAGTTTTCATCTGCAAATCGTTCCCATTATTGCGGTAGTTCCCGAAACAGAATTGGAATTCAACGCAGGTATCGGGTTTAAATACCACTTTTAAGCAGCGCCGCTATATTTTTCTTTAAGAGTGTGCACAAGGCGGTCCGGTATAAACGGTTTAACAATTATGCCATCGGCTCCAAGAGATTGGAGTTCGATGATTTCTTCAGGGCGAGTTTTACCCGTTAAGAAAAAAAAGCGAGTGTCTTTTAATTGCTTCAGCAGTTTTAAGGCTTTAAAAGTTTCGGGCCCAGAAAAATCGGGCATCATCCAGTCTAAGACAACAACGTCTGGAGAAAATGTTTGAACCTTATTTAAAGCCTCTGCTCCACTGGCTACAATTTCTACCTGTAAGCCGGTTTCTTTTTGAAAAACTACGTGCAAAAGTTTACGAATAACGGGGTCGTCGTCAACCAGCATAATTTTTTGAAAGTTTTTACTTTTTGGTTTGCCTGAGGCGCCCTTAAATTCACTTAAAAGAAAAGAATTTAGGTTGTGCGTAAGTGAAGAATTTTTTTGAAGAACCAAATTAGCCCTTTTCTTAAGAGGTGCTAAGTTTTCATCTGACGAAATAAGACAAGTTTTTAAGTTTGGGTTTTTGCCTTTTGAAATATTTAATATTTCAATGAGCTCAAAGCCGTTTATTTTTTTTGTATTTTGCCCCGTAACTACGAAATCAAAATATTCATCAGTTAAGCGGTTTAAAGCTTCTAGCCCGTTACTGGCTTGGGAACAGAAAACACCTTCTTCACTCAGAGCTGCAACAATTTTTTTAGCAATAATTTTAGAATCATCGACGACTAAACCACGTAAGCCAGCCAAAGGCTGATGAGAAGTTTTATTGTCTTTTCCAAAAAGAGCATACATACGAACAGCAAAGTCTTCGTCTTCACCTTCGGTGTTTTTCTTTTTGGCTACAAAGTAATCTTCAAGCAGCGCCAACAAATTCGAAGTCAGTTCGACATGCTCAGCGGTAAAGCCACCCTCTTTGATTTTAATTAAAGTTTCTTCAATGTTGTGGCAGATCACCGGAGCAAAGTTAAGCTCACAACTGCCCGAGCTTCCCTTAATAGAGTGAATAACGCGGCTGATATTCTGCAGAGAAGAAATTTTTTGATCTTTTTCTGCCTTCGAAAATTCGACGTTTATCTTGCGAACTTCGTCGAGAAAAATTTCTAAATATTCTAAAACTTCTTGATCTTGTAAGAACGAACGTACTGTTGTCATGTCAACTTTATCGGCGAAACTTAAAAGATCAGTATAGCGACGACCGAGGTTTATAGAATTCTTCACAGTTAGGTAAACGGTATTTCCCTCTTTGAGACGAAATTGTTAAAAATGGGAAAAAGCCCTATTTTTCTCTTGGAAACACGAGTGTAAAAGTGGTACCGACGTTTACAGTTGATTTAACCTGAATCTGACCACCGTGCATTTGCATAATGCCGTAGCTGATCGCCAACCCTAAACCAGAACCCTGACCCATTTTCTTTGTTGAGAAAAAAGGTTCAAAAATTTTTTCAAGGTTCTCAGGTTTAATGCCACTGCCGTTGTCTTCGAGCGATAAACAAATCGAATTATCTTTAAGCGTTGCTGAAAGTTCTATTTTCTTATTCGCTGTGTTTGTTTCAGCCAAAGCGTGCACGGCGTTTTGAACCAAATTGTAAATCACCTGATAAATCTGTTCTTTATCTATAGAGATTTTTTCATTAAGAGAGCTACTATCGACAACCGTTGTAAACTGAACACCGTTCTGCTGGCATTGCGGCGCCAGTTTTTCTTTTAAGCTTGAAAGATACTCTTCAACACGAACTCTTTCGGTTTGAATTTCTTTCTGACGGGCAAAAGTCAGTAAATCATTAATGATCCGAGTAGCTCTTCGGGTATCATCTAAAATCATAGAATTATAGTTTTTAATCTTTTCAAGTTTTTCTGGTCCCGCCGAAGGTGGTTCTACCTTTTGTGCGGCGTTAACCTGCATCTCTAAAAGCTGAGCATAACTTAAAATC
>CAMLRE010000090.1 GCA_946482355.1 uncultured Bdellovibrio sp. | reverse complement strand
ACTTTTAAAGCGAAGTAATCGCCTGGCGTTTTAATAAACGTGGCTGGCACATCAATAAATTCATTTTCATGAAGGCGCTCGATCGGTGAACCGGCCGCAACGCGCCCTAAGAAAGGAATAGGAAGAACCTTCGAATTGTCGCTTTGTGAGCTTTGGGAAGACTGACCAGCGAAGGAGTTCTTCGAAGGTTCTTTCACTATATTTAATCTATTCGCGAGATCCTTTTGAAAATCATCTGCTGAGTGCAGGATTTGGATCGCGCGTTTTTGGTTCTGAGGAATCAGCACATAACCTTTGTTGCTCAATTGTTTCAGATAATTTTGAACTGAATTGAATGAGGCAAAGCCAAAGTGATCGCAGATCTCTTGATAAGAAGGCGATACGCCTTTAGAGATCAGTTCCTGCTCAATAAATTGCAGGACTGATTTCTCTTTGGCTGTTAATGGTGGGAGGGGCTGGTTTGCTTGTTTCTTCATACACATAACTTACAGTGTAAGAAATGTGTAAGTCAATAGTTTATTTAGTAAGTCTTTCTTTAGGACCATGGACTGGCTTATCGCTTATAGAGGCCGGTTTTTTATCGCCGTGCTGCTCTGGGGCAGAGACGACGTGTTTAGGAGCTGATGAGCAGTTCTGATAAAATAACAGAACAAACGGGTTTGCGATAAATAACAGGGCTAACATTACGCTACTCTTTTTTGCCATTCTCAAAATCTCCTTCGTACTAACCTAAGTCGGGTCTCGGCATAAATTACCTATCGGTTTGATTGAGAAAAACATGAGGACTTTTTTGCACAGATATGATGTTATTTTGAGAATGAAAATCTTCAGTCTCATATTGATCACATTAAACATATTTTCGGTGAGTGCGCTTGCGGAAACCGCAACATCAGCGACAACTGAAATTAAAACTGAAGCTTCAGTTGTAAATAAAGAATCTCTTAGTTCATGGTGTTCAGAAGTTCTGGGCCGTTACAAAAATTATAAAACGAAAACAAATCTGGTTAAGGCGTGTGAAAAAGTCGTTCAAAAAGACGGTTGCACATCTGTTAACGGCAAACCAATCTTTCACGTGGATCAAAAAGGGAAAAACGAAAAAGCCAAAAACATTCTTGTGATCAGCATGATTCACGGGGATGAAATTGGCGCTGGCTCTTTAGGTCGTTACTGGTTTGAACGCGTACAAGAAATTGATCCGCGCAATAACTGGAGAATTATTCCCATGGCTAATCCTGATGGGGCTTTGAAAAAAACACGCACCAATGCCGCAGGTGTTGATTTAAACCGTAATTTTCCAACAACCGATTGGGAAGCTGAAGCGCAAAAGTTCTGGAAGAAAGAAGCGAAAAGTTCGGTGCGCAAATTTCCAGGCGATAAGGCCGCAAGTGAGCCTGAAGTGAATTGTATTATGAAACATATCGAAGAATTCAAACCTCAGTTTGTGATTTCGATTCATACACCGCTGAATGTTTTGGATTACGATGGCCCGAAAGTAAAATCACCGAACTACAGTTATTTACCATGGAAGCGTTTAGGAAATTTTCCAGGAAGCTTAGGCCGCTATCTTTGGGTTGAACAAAGTGTTCCGGTATTAACGGCCGAATTAAAAGGTGAACTTCCGACAACAAGTAACGTGTTTGACCAGTTACAGGATTTGATCGGTCAATTAGTTCAAGTCGATCTTAAATAAATTTAGAATTTCAAATTGAAAAACCAGTGAATCAAACTTGCCGAATGCAAAGCCACAGAAGGCGTAATAGTCAGTGCAAAAAAGATCATAATTTTTTGCTGACGGCCCACTGCGCGTTCAGGAATAAAAGATAAAATTCCGCCGGCAGCGAATGTTAGAGTAAAAAAGATGGCGGCCATTAAGTTAAAAGTGGCTTCATTTCCGGGGCTTGCCGCACCAAAATTAAGAAACTCAAACATTAAAATCAATGGATAAACCACATAAGTCAGCATTAAGCCTGTGGTAGACATTGGGTTCGTAAGACTAAAAAATTGAATCGCTCGTGCTTGGTTTTTATTTTTCATAACAACCCCATCGGCAAAATTTTGTTTAGACTCAACTGTGTTTTTTTTAGTGCAGCTGTGTATTTTCGGTTGCCTGTTGGATCGCATTTAAACGATCTTGCGGGCTTTCAACCTCGTCCTGAATTTCAGAAAGGCGTTGAAGCATAGCTTCTTTAGCCGCATTGATGGCATCAAAGATATCGTAGCCAAAGCCTTCAGCTTCAATTGTGGCTTCGCCTTCTTTAAGCACGATCGCAATGCGATAAGGGTAGTGATTATCAGCCGAATCGACATCGCTTGAAATAACATGGTCTTCATCAGCGTAAGCATCTTCAGCATCACGAGCCAATACGATGACATTCGTTTCCGGAGTCACATAAGGACTAAATTCGTTGATTTGCTGATAAACAAAAGATTTTACTTCAGGGTCTGTTTCAATAAGATGCAGTGTATCCTGAAGCGACATTGTTCCTTGGAGGTGGGTTTTATTTTTCTTAGTAAGATTCTTTCTTGCCATAGAGCCTCCCGTAACTGTTATTTCATTTTAACATTGTGTCCAAAATTTCAGAAGTCTAAGTCCGCAAAAAAATTAATTATTTTCTTATATGCAGTAAATTAATGCTCGTGTCTCGACCTAAGTCATTGTATCAATTTGGTATATGGCAAACATAAAACTTTCTGATAGCTGGCGTAATCATTTAGAATCCGAGTTCCAAACTGCGTACATGAAGGACCTAAAATCCTTTCTGCAAAAAGAGTACGAAGCCGGTAAGAAAATTTATCCTGATGCGAAAAAATATTTTAACGCACTAGATTTAGTTGATTTGAAAAATGTGAAAGTGGTTATCCTTGGGCAAGATCCGTATCACGGGCCGGGGCAAGCGCACGGTTTAAGTTTTTCTGTGCCTGAGGGCGTTCGCTTTCCGCCCTCATTATTAAATATTTTCAAAGAACTTAAAGCTGATCTTGGAAAAGATATGCCTACATCAGGAAATTTAGAGCGTTGGGCTAAACAAGGCGTTCTGCTATTAAACGCCGTTTTGACTGTCGAAGAAAGTAAAGCCGCCGCTCACCAAGGAAAAGGCTGGGAAAAGTTCACAGATAAAATTATCGAAGTTGTAAACCGCGAATGTGATCACGTTGTGTTTATCTTATGGGGTGCTTACGCGCAGAAAAAAGCAGCTTTTGTTGATCGCAAAAAACATTTAGTTTTAGAAAGTGTTCATCCATCACCACTTTCATCACACCGCGGTTTTTTTGGTTCGAAACCTTTTTCCAAAGCAAATTCTTGGTTACGAGAACAAGGACTAGAACCTATCGATTGGTAGTGTCTAGTCGTAGACGCGAAAAAAAATTCACGCTTTACTAAAAAAATGAAAAGATTATTCGTCGCTTTATTTTTAGTAGGAGTTGTATCATCGATCGTTAACGCCGGTCTTAGCAAAGCTCATCACGACGACAATCCACCACCGAATAAAAAAAATCCTTACATGTGTATCTAGTCAGGCACAAGGGCCAGCTCCTCTAGACGGCGCGTTTTAGAACACTTAAACTTAAAGCATGAAAAAAATGTTTTTAGTTTTATTCGTTCTAGGTTTAATTGCATCAATGGCTAAAGCTGATCCTTGCGGATCAAAAAGCATTCAAGTTGGCGATGCTCAGCTTGAGTTAATCAAAGTCACAGATAAACCTGAAAAAACAGCGAACGGCCAAGCAATTAAAGGTTCTGACGAAGTTTTAATTTCAGGAATTTATATGTTCGTGCGTAACGGGCAAGCTTGGAATGTGTACCGCTGTGCTGACGATGTAAAACGCGATAAAGCCGGTAATCCAGTTGTTAATTTAAATAACTGTGTTGTTAAAAATGATTTCGAATTCGGTAACTTAGTTAAACGTTACGGAAATTCAGGAATCACAGTTAGAAAAACTGATGCTAACCGTTTAGAAATTCGTTTAAATGTATCAGGTGCTGAAGACATGGATTATTACGATGTTAAATCAACGTCTGAAGGCTTAGAAGTGATTCAAAATAAATTTCAGGAGAATAAACAGCAAAGATATTTAAGTCATCATGAGCGTGTATCTTTAGGTGTTTGCTCGGCTAAAAATTCTAAAACGGCGTCTGGTTCTTCTAAAGGAACTACTAGTTCTTCTAGCAAGTCGCAAAAAGTAAAATCGAGTAACTAAAAATAAAAAGAGCTGCTACTTACCAATCAGCTGAGTCAGCTCTTGTTTTTTAAGTTCCACATTTTCCATATGGTTCATTAAAGCTTCTTCCATTTGTTCGGTTTCAGCATTTAACGCGGCCGCTTGTCTTGCGATCTCTTGCGCTTGTTGGCCTTGAGCTGTGATCAGTGCGGCTGTTAATTCGTTTTGTTTTTCAACTTGGCGAAATAGCAACTCTTCAGTTTTTAGAATTTTTCGCTCTAGCTCTTTAATCTCTGAATTTAAACGTTTAGTTTCTTCTTTGTAGTTAAACTTTTTCTCGGCTGTTTCAACAACAGTCGTTGTTTTTGTAGGAGTTTCAACGGCATCTACGCGCTCACTTAAAATACCTTTTTCTAAACTCCATAGATATTCATCATAAGAGCCCGGGTATTTTTCGATCTGGCCGTTACGAACTTCAATAATCTGTGTTGTGACTTGTTTTAAGAAGTTACGATCATGCGAAACCAGAATAATGGTTCCGTTAAATTCAGACAAAGCGATGGCTAACGCATTCACCGTATCAAAATCCAAGTGATTCGTGGGCTCATCAAGTAAAAGTAACGGGTTTCTTTGCAGTAACACTTGGCCTAAGGCCACACGCGTTTTTTCACCACCCGATAGAACTTTAATTTTTTTATGAACGCTATCACCAGAAAATAATAGTGAACCGGCCATATTTAAAAAATCTTGGGCTACATTATCTTTATGAGCTTTACGTTGAAGCGCATCTAAAACCGTATCTTCAGGTAAAAGTTCATCGGCTAAGTGCTGCGCGAAGTAAGAAAAACGCACCTGATGACCCCATTTAAGTTCACCAGTAATAAGCGGAATTTTTTCGGCAATAGATTTTAATAACGTCGATTTACCGGCCCCGTTATAACCAACAATCCCGATTTTTTGCGCGCGATCTATAATCAAATTTACATTCTTAAGAATCACTTTATCGCGGTTATAACCAAGATCAGCGTTTTTAAGCGTTACGATCTCTTTACCCGTAGCTGTAGCTTCAGGTAATTGAATCACGGCACGCGGGGGAAGTTTTTTGATCTCTACTTTTTCTAAGCGATCTAAACTTTTAAGACGGCTTTGCGCCTGACGGGCTTTCGTCGCTTTGGCTCTGAACTTATCCACGAATTCTTGGATCTGTTTGCGCTTATTTTCAATTTGCGCGGCTTTAGCTTCTAACATACGTTGAAGTTCAGCCTTTTGTTCAAAGTAATCATCGATATGACCCGGAAATTTAACGATATCTCCGGCTTCGACCTCTAAAGTGTATTCGGTCGTTCGACGTAAAAACTCGCGGTCATGTGAAATCAGTAAAAAAGCCTGCTTATAATCTTGAAGAAAGTTTTCTAATGTCAAAATGCTTTCAAGATCCAAAAAGTTTGTGGGCTCATCTAAAAGCATGATGTCGGGCTCAAGGCCGATCAGGTACAAAAGCTTCATACGCATACGGTAACCACCCGATAATTGGGTGAGCTTTCCAGAAAAGTGACTCTCTTGTAAACCAAGCCCCAAGCCGATTTGCTTTAATTCCCAGATGGGCTTTAAGCAGTTCTCTTTGAGGTAGTCTTCAGCATTAATATCGACTGTCCAATCGGACTCTTGCTCGAGATAACCGATGCGTAATCCGTTAGCTTTTGTGATCTCGCCGTTATCTAAATGCTCTAGGCCCACGATAATTTTGAATAGAGTCGATTTTCCGGCTCCGTTAGGGCCGATCACTCCGACGTGTTCACCTTGATTTATAGAAAAACCGGCCCCGTCAAAGAGAACTTTTGCGCCGTATTGCTTAGTTGCATTGTAGAGTTGAAGCAGAGTCATTTCTGTGCCACATTACAAGAGTTTTAATGATGTTTAAAGGGGGAATTTCATGAAAAAAACATTTTTAGCGGCCTTGCTATTACCAGCGTTAGTGCACGCAGCAGATAACTTTATTTTCTGTATGGAAGGAAGTCCATCGTCGTTCAATCCACAATTAGTGACTGACGGAACGAGCATGAACTCTTCAGCGCAAACGATTTTCAATCGTTTAGTTGAGTTCAAACCAGGTACAACAGAAGTAGGCCCGGGCTTAGCAGAGTCTTGGACAATTTCTAAAGACCGCAAAACATACACGTTCAAATTACGTAAGAACGTTCAGTTCCATTCAAATGATTTCTTCAAACCAACTCGTAACTTCAATGCTAACGATGTGGTTTACACTTTCAAAACTCAATTAGATCCTAAACAACCACTTTCAATTCCTGCAGCTTCTTATGATTATTTCAAAGCCATGGAATTAGATGCGTTAATCGCCGACATCAAAAAAGTTGACGACAACACTGTGGTTTTCGAATTAAAACGCCCAGAAGCTCCATTCTTAGCTGACTTAGCTATGGATTTCGCTTCTGTTCTTTCTGAAGAGTATGCTCAAGCGTTAGTTAAATCTGGTAAAGGTTTAAAAACTTTAGAAACAGCTCCGATCGGAACTGGCCCATTCATTTTCAAATCTTACCAAAAAGATTCAACAATCAAGTACACAGCAAATCCAAACTACTGGAAAGGCAAACCGAAAATCGAAAACTTAATTTTCGTTATCGTTGCTGATGCCACTGTTCGTACACAAAAAATGAAATCTGGCGAATGTCATGTTATGGCAGAACCACAACCGCAAGATATCGAAGCGTTATCTAAAAACCCAGCGATCAAAGTAATGAGCTCTGCAGGTCTTAACGTTTCTTACATCGCGTTTAACACTGAGAAAAAACCTTTCAGCGATTTAAAAGTTCGTGAGGCGGTATCTTTAGCGTTAAATAAAAAATCTTACCTTGATGTAATTTACAAATCATCGGGTCAGCCAGCTAAAAATCCAATTCCACCGACAATGTGGTCTTATAATAACAAAACAGCTGATCAAGCTTACGATGTTGAAAAAGCTAAAAAATTATTAAAAGAAGCGGGCTACGCTAACGGTTTTGAAACTGAATTATGGACTATGCCGGTTTCTCGCCCGTACTTACCAAACGGTAAAAAATTAGGTGAGTTAGTACAAGCTGACTTAGCTAAAGTAGGTGTTAAAGTTAAATTAGTGACTTTCGATTGGCCGACATACTTAGAGAAATCTAAAAAAGGCGATCACCAAATGATCCAATTTGGTTGGACAGGTGATAACGGCGATCCAGATAATTTCATGAACGTGTTATTAGGTTGTACAGCTGTTAAAGCGGGTTCTAACTACGCTAGATGGTGCGATAAAGAATTCGATACATTATTACAACAAGCAAAAGAAGATTCAAACGTTGCTAAACGTACTTCTCTGTACATGAAAGCACAGGAAATTTTCGCAAAACAAAAACCTTGGTACCCAGTAGCTCACTCAAAACAAAACAAAGTGATGTCTGCTAAAGTACAAGGTTACAAAATCGATCCATTCGGACATGAAAACTTCGAAGCGGTTTCATTAGCAAAATAAGATTTGTAATGTTTATCGTTAAAGGTCTTTTAAAAGTTATTGGTTATTTTCTTTTTATCA
>CAMLRE010000089.1 GCA_946482355.1 uncultured Bdellovibrio sp. | reverse complement strand
ATTAATGGATTACGCAGGACCCGCTGAATTCAAACCGACCGAAGACCGTCGTGGTGTTGGTGAACATCCACACCGTGGTTTTGAAACAGTGACGGTTGTGTATTCAGGCGAAGTTGAACACCGCGATTCAGCTGGTGGCGGCGGCGTGATTAAACCCGGCGATGTCCAATGGATGACGGCAGCTTCAGGTCTTGTTCATGAAGAAAGACATGGTGCTGATTTCGCAAAAAACGGCGGCTTATTTGAAATGGTTCAATTGTGGGTGAACTTACCTGCAAAAGATAAAATGAATAAACCACGTTACCAAGGTATCAGAGATGAACAGATTCCTGTGGTTGAACTTCAAGGCGGAAAAGTTCGTGTGATCGCTGGTGATTATTCAAACGCACACGGCCCTGCTCTTACGCATTCACCCATCAATATGTGGGACATGCGTTTAGTTAAAGGCAGCACACATACTTTTACTGTACCTGAAGGCCAAACAGCCTCTGTGTTTGTGTTAAGCGGAAGTATTAAATTAAACGATGATAAAGTGATTAACTCAGCCGAGTTAGCGTTAATGGACACCGCTGATACCACTTTTAAAATCGAAGTGCTTGAGGATACAAAAATGTTATTCTTAGGTGGCGAACCGTTAAACGAACCGATTGTAGGGTATGGTCCATTCGTGATGAACACCCAACAAGAAATTCGTCAGGCGTTCGACGATTTTAACAGCGGTAAAATGGGTCACTTAACTAACCCGATCGCTTAAGTTCTTAAGGAAGCGGGTCTTCCGGTAACGGAATAAAATCAGACTCTTCGGCCACTGCGCCGAAGAGTTGCTTTTTCCACTGTTCAGCAGCTTCTCTGATTCTTTCTTTTCTTGAAGAAACAAAATTCCACCAAATATATCTAGGTTCTGGAAATTCTTTTCCCCCGATAAAAATTAAACGCGTCTCTTTTGTGGCCTGAATTTTAATTTCTTTAGGGTTTGCGATTAATAATAAATCATCGGTTGAAAGCTCTTGGTTATTCACCGTAGCTTTGCCGGTTAACAAAAACACACCGATTTCTTCTTCAGGAATATTAATCACACTATCAACATCGTTTTCCACAGTGATATCGGCAAAAAATGTTTGTGAATAACATTTAACCGGTGAAGTGATGTTCTTATAATTTCCAATTAATAATTTTCCAGAAAAATTTTCGGCTAACTGAAACTTTGGCAAAACGTCTTTCGGATAATGGGTGAAGTTTGGTTCACACTCTTCTTGCTCGACTGGTAAGGCCACCCAAATCTGAATCCCGTGCATGGTTTTTTTCGGATGCGCTGATAAATCTTCAACCGGTGTTCTTTCCGAATGAACGATACCGCGGCCAGCGGTCATCCAGTTTAAATCACCCGGCGAAATCACTTGTTTTGAACCTAAACTGTCGCGGTGTAATCCACGTCCAGAAAATAAATAAGTCACCGTCGATAAGCCAATATGCGGGTGCGGGCGCACACTCATTAAATGTTCGTGATCAACTTGCAGTGGCCCCATATGGTCTAAAAAAACAAAAGGCCCCACATGACGACGCTTGATATTCGGTAGCGTGCGGCTTACAAAAAATCCGCCTAAGTCTTTTTTCTTTCCACTGATCAGAATATCGTGCTCTAACATATAAATACTTTCTTTTAAGCTTCTTTAACCGTTGTCGTAATCTGTGCACCACGCGAAAGAAATTTATGAATCGGGCATTTTTCAGCAATAGCGATCAGACTGTCTTTTTGTTCCTGAGTCAGATTACCGATTAACTGCACGCCACGAGAAATCGCATTCACTTCGCCTTCGGCTGTAATATGAATACTTACGTTAATATCATCTAAAGGAATATTTTTTCTTTTCGCATACATCATAACTGTAATTGACGTACAGCTTGCCAAAGCGATTTCTAAATACTGATGTGGATCTGGTGCACTGTCATCGCCGCCCAGCTTTTCAACTACGTCGGTGTTTACTGTAAATTTGCGAGAGTGAACTTCAAAAGTTAATTTATTTAATAAGTGAGTAGATTCAACAGACATTATTGCACCATTACATTGTTAGATAAAAGAGTGATATAAACATGAGTCATTTTATTCGATTTTGGAATTTTAATAATTTGTGACCATACGCTGCTTAACGAGCTTTGGGTACAATCTCCGGCGCGGGCATAGATATGTAAAGTATGCACTTCACCGCCGACAACTTTTTGATCGGCTTTAAATTGTTCAATCCATAATTCATCTTTCGCTGACGGACTACATTTTGTGGCTTGAATAATAAATGAATCTTCGCGGTTAGCTAAAAATTCTCGGTAAATAAAACGGGCCTTTTCTGTAGTCTGAGCCGGAACTGGCGAAGATTGTTTCGCAGCTTCATTAGGCTTTGCAGCCGGCAAATGTTTAGGCGAAAGCGTTTGCTGAGCCCAGGCGCAAGATGCGATTAAGCTTATCAAAAAAAAATATTTCATAAGCTTAATCGTGATCTTAGATTTTATTTTTGTACAGGTTTATCTGCTCGATGTGCGGGATACCAAATCGATCAAGGCAATTTCATAAGTGTCTGTCACCGGTTTATAATCAACAGAATAATTTTTCGGATACATTCCCGAAACAGAAATATTTTGTGACCATCTTACCGGAAAAACGGCGTGCGGTTTAGTTTTTAAATACGCTAAAGTAATCATTGGTTCAATAAACGCCGTTGAGCCATCGTAAAATCCATAGATAAGTGTTCTTGTAAAAGTTTGGCCATTTAATTCTGGCGCTTTTGCATCCAGCCAATGCCATCCCATCATCGGAACACCCGCAGGAGTCGGAATATAATCAGGCGGAATAAGAGAGGCCGCTACAGCTTTTGTGCATTTCAAGGCATCGGCTCCGGCGCAGGTAATATTATGGCGTACACTTTGTGGAATCATATAAAAGTGAACATCAAAATGCGGAAGATCATAAATACCCGGAGGTTCGTGTCCCATAGGATTCCAATCAAATCCAATATGAGTGTACGGTTCTACTTTGTGCATACCTTTCGGAACAAGTTCCAACATTTGCATTTCATCTGGTAATGTTTTTAAGGCCGAACCAGAAATGGCGACCCCAATCGCTGTCGGCACTTTGTTTCTAGTATATTCAACAAATGAATACACTGTGCCTTTAGCTCCAAGTGGAATACGATCCGTGATAACGCGATAAGCGAATGTGCTTTGCGCCGCAAAGAACACCAAAATGCCCAAAATATTTTTCCATTTTACCCCGATTTGCATAACGATCCTTTCGTAAATTGTAATTCACGAAGGGTTTGCAAATTTCTGGCTAAATGATTTCGGACTTTAAAAACTCCAAATACTGTTTCATGTACTGCACACGTGAAACACCTTCGATTTGTCCAGATCTGGTTTTTAAAGTATCTGCCGTCTTAAAAAGTTTTTGGTAGAAATGATCGATAGTGTACTTCTGATCATCAGGATTTCTTTTTTCACAAAAAGGATCTTCAGCTTGATAAAAAGATCGCTTAAGCATTCCAGCGACTGCAAAACAACGGGCAATACCGATGGCCCCTAACCCATCTAATCGATCTGCATCTTGCACAATCTTAGCTTCTAAAGTTCTAACTTCGATATTCGCGCTAAAACTATGACCTTCAATCGCGTGAAAAATGTCTTGATGAAATTCCTGTGGGTAATTTATTTCGCGCAAAAATTCTAATGCTTTTTCAGCTGATAATTTTGAAGCCTGGCTTCTTAACGGAGAATTTTTAGGAACAATAACCAGGTCATGCAACCAGGCTGCCGGAACAACGACTTCTATTTTGGCATTTTCTTGAACACATAGCTTTTTAGCCATCGTTACAACCCGCTTAAAATGATTTAAATCGTGGGCCGGATCATCGCTAGACGCTACTGTTGCTATTTTAGCTTCGAAAAGTTTTTCCCAGGGGTGCAACATATTGCTGCGCTCTCTTTCTTATCATTGATCATAAAACTGGATAATCATACGGTTTTGTTTAATTTATTTTTCACGTCTTATTAACAAGCGTATTATTAAAAGTATGAAAGGGGGATAAATGAAACAAAAATTAATCACTCAGATTCTAAAGACAAAAACAGCTGCTGGCAAATTACGTCCAAAATGCTGCATGGTTATCAAATAATTATTTAACCTTCGTGGCTCATTAATAGGGGCCACGAAAAACAAAGTCGGTTTTTATGAACGAAACAATGATTCCAAATTTAGAAGAGCTTTTAAAATACGAACACCCCGCGGTTGTCGCCCGTTTTAAAAAAGCCCACCCCGCTTCAGCAGAAAATGCTGAAATCATTTTTAAAGATTTGCTTCGCTTTTTCTGGGCTTCTAAAACCCATCATAAAGATCTTGCGGCAACTCCTTCAGATAAACTTGATTTTGTGTTTATCATGGATGAAGAAATGAAAGAAATTGATTTCATGTGGCATGTGTTCTTGCTTTATACCCAAGACTATATGGATTTCTGCAATAAGTACTTCGGGGCTTATTTGCATCATTTACCTGACCTAGTGCCATTACTTGAAGAAGGCGTTGTCGATACCGAGGCTAACTTCAGCTCGAATTTGGAAAAATTTCTCGATTATAACTATGATCTATTAGGCGAAGACGTTGTCCGCAGATGGTTTGCTTTTTCAAGCGCTGCACAGTAATGTGCACGAATGTCTGAACAGCTACGCACAAAAAAACAAAATGCCCTTTTAATCCTGATTTTAGGATCACTTGAAGCTTTAACTCCTTTTTCTATCGACATGTATTTACCGGCGTTCACACAGATCGCCAGTGATTTACAAACAACGACAGCTAAAGTTTCTTTTTCTATTTCAACTTACTTTATCGGTTTTGCTTTGGGGCAAATTGTTTATGGCCCTTTATTAGATCATTTCGGGCGTAAAAAACCTTTATACACAGGTCTTATTATTTACATTTTATCTTCAATTGCTTTAATGAACTGTCATTCCATTGAATGGTTTTTAGCTTTACGTTTTGTGCAAGCTCTTGGCGGCTGTGTGGCTTCAGTCGGAGCCATAGCCATGGTGCGCGATTTCTTTCCGGTTGAAGACAGCGCCAAAGTGTTCTCACTTTTAATGTTAGTGTTAAGCGTATCTCCGTTACTGGCACCGACGATCGGCGGCTTTGTTGTTGAATCATTCGGTTGGCGTGTGATTTTCGGAGCCCTTGTAGGTCTTGGTTTATTAAACCTGGCTTTAGCGTATTTTGTGTTACCGCAAAAATACGAGCCTGATACGACAGCCCAATTAAATTTAAAATCGATTCTTATCGGTTATAAAGATATTTTAAAAGTGCGTCAGTTTTCAATTTACACTTTTGCCGGATCTTTTTCATTTGCCGGATTATTCGTGTATATCGCAGGTTCACCAACCATGTTTATGGAAGGTTTTAAAGTCAGCGCTCAGGTTTACGGAGTTATCTTTGCGATTTTAGCTGTAGGTATGATTGGCGGCGGCCAATTAAATTTACTCTTAACCAAAAAATTTAAAAGCCCGCAGATTTTTAAAGTAGCTTTATTTTTTCAAGTGGTTATGGGTGTGATTTTCTTTGTCGGTGTGTTTAACAACTGGCTTACACTTATTCCTACAGTCGTGATTTTATTTTTACTTTTATTATGTGCCGGTATCACGTACCCGAACGCGGCCGCTTTAGCTTTAGAACCTTTTGAGAAAAATGCAGGCGCTGCTTCAGCGCTACTTGGATTTTTACAATTAGGTGTTGGATCATTTGCAAGTGCCGGCGTTGGAATGCTTAATGTCAGTGGCAGTCTTCCCACGGCAGCCGTGATGTGTATTTCATCTTTAATTGGTTTAGTTATTGTCTTAAGTAAACGCGAATCTAGTCAAATTGCCCCAGCAACATAAAGGCGACGTTCTTGCTCCGCTGGTATGAATGGATTATTCAGCGGATGTCATTATCGTAGGTGCCGGAGCTTCCGGCATAGCTTGCGCACAAAAACTAAGTCTTCAAGGGGCAGATTTTAAACTTCTTGAAGCGCGCCCTCGTTTAGGTGGGCGCATTTACAGTCTTGTTGAACAAGGTATGACGACCGGAATCGAACTGGGTGCAGAATTCATTCACGGCGCGCCAAAGCGAATTCTTGAATTGTTTCAAAGACTGCATTTTCCTTTCTATGACGTTAAAGACGAACATTATTTTTTACGTGATCATAAATTAGTAAAAATTCCTGATTACTGGACTAAAATAGAAAATATTTTAGAAGACTTACAGGCCGACCGAAAAACCGATCGAAGCTTAGAAGATTTTATTCGAAAACAAAAATCTTTGTCGTCTGAAATGAAGAAAAATTTTATTACTTATGTCGAAGGTTTTCACGCCGCTGATCCCCGCCTGGTTGGCGAAAAAGGTTTAGCCACAACTAAAAATGCGCCTGACGATTCTTTAAATGGCTCTTTATTATTTAGACCACTTTACCGCTACGACCAGCTTTTTACAAAAATGGCTGATTGTTTTATTGAAAGTTCGCGCATTCGTTTAAGCACAGTTCTTAAAAAAATTGACTGGAAGAAAAACGATGTGACCTTAACTTGTCTAGAAGGCCCTACCCAGGTGATGAAGACCTATCATTGTAAAAAATTAATTCTAAGCTTACCAATTTCGGTTTTACAATCTGAAGCTATCGAATGGAATAAATGGCCAAAAGATTTAAAAGAATGTCTTTTTAGCGTGAACATGGGGCATGTACAAAGAATCGTCTTTCGATTTCGCGAACGCTTCTGGGAAAAAGACAGCGATGTGCCACAAACGTTTTTTCACTGCGGCCCTGAATACTATTTTCCGACCTGGTGGAACCAGCAACCGCTTCGCACACCGTACATGGTAGCGTGGCAAGGCGGACCAAAAGCTTTACAGATGTCAAACTGGAGTGAAGAAGAAAAACTACACACAGCGATTAAAACGTTATCACTTATCACCGGAAAAAGTTTTAATTATTTAAATGCGCAAATCGAATCTTGGTTTTCGCACAATTGGTCAAAAGACCCTTTTGCCCGCGGAGCTTATTCTTACGTAGCACTTGATGGTTTAAGTAAAGCCCAGCGCTTAAAAAAACCTTTTGAAAATACATTTTATATTATCGGTGAAGGTACCGCTTTAGATGCTTCACGCGGTACCGTTCACGGGGCTTTTGAATCCGGCTGGAATATAAAACTTTAATTAATAGTTTCTAAATACTCTTCTAAAGTATCTAATGAACCACCCCAACCCATTTTCATACCTTCATGAGCTTCGTTGAAAGTTTTAATTTCTTCAGGCGAAGCATTTAAAGGCATCCATTCAATCGTAACTCGGGTTTTATCACCCAGAGTTAAAAGTGTGATTGTCGTTAACATTTCAAGCGGCCATGTGGCACTCATCGGATGTCTTGTCATATTACCCTGGGCATCTGAAAAACTTGTGATGTAGATATAACGATCAGGTTTCATAATTTCACGAAACACCTGCTTACCCCACATCTCCGTGCCGTCTGGAGAAATCATGCAGTAATGATTTGTAGCTCCGGCTTTTAATTCAAAGTCAGATTGTTTTAACTTTGTACCTTTAGGGCCAGACCATTTTTCTAAAAGATCTTTTTCAGTCCAAAGTCTCCACATCGTCTCTTGATTCACCTCAAAATCACGACTGATTCTAAATGGTTTAATTTCTGATGTTGTAGGAATTAAAATCTCTGTCACTAACTCTTCTTCTTTACGCGCCTT
>CAMLRE010000088.1 GCA_946482355.1 uncultured Bdellovibrio sp. | reverse complement strand
GAATTAACATTAGGCGAAAATACCGCTGACCTTGTGGGGCTTACATTTGCTTATAAAGCCGCTTTTCCAGAGGGTAAAGGCTCTTTAGAAGACAAAAAGAAATTCTTCATCGCTTACGGCCGTTTATGGTGCGGTGTGGCCCGTGAAAAAATGAAAGAAATGCTTTTAAAAACTGATCCACATAGTTTAGGTTATGCTCGTATCAACGAACAGGTGAAACACCAACCTGGCTTTGCGGAGGCGTTTGCATGTCAACCAAAGAACAAGTTATTTATGAGCGAGAAAGACAGAATCCAAATTTGGTAAAGCTGTCGCAGATTAAACTCGATTTACTTCCTTTTGTGCCGGTTCTTAAAGTAGAAACGGCACATTCTCAGACCATTCTTGGTCACGTTTTAAAATCGAAAAATTTTAATGAGCAAGGTCGGCAAATGTTTTTAACTTTGCCGGACGGCGATCAAATGAGCCTGAAGATTTATGAAAATAAATCGGCAAACAGAAAACAGGCCATTGTTGCTTTATTTCACGGTTTAGCCGGTGATCACACCTCAGATTATATTCAGCGTTCGGCACAAGTGGCTTTTGATTTAGGTTATTCAGTGTGTATGGTGGATCATCGTGGCGCCGGGTTAGCTGAAGGCATGGCTAAAAAACCTTATCATTCTGGCCGCGGTGAAGACGCTTCTGAAGTCAGTCTTAAACTTCGCGAAATGTTTCCAAAGAAAAAACAAATTTTTATCGGCTTTTCAATGAGCGGAAGTATTTTGTTAAATTTAATCACTCGTCGTTACGGTCAGCACTTACCTGATTACTGTGTTGTGGTTAATGCACCAATTAATCTTTTAAAAGCGAGCAGTCACCTGATTAAAGGTTTTTCGCGGTTGTATGATATTCGTTTTTACCACAATTTAAGAAAGCTTATCGCTAAAGCTGACCCACGTGTTTATCTACCGCTGGTGGCAAATTCGCGTTTGATTGATGATGTATTCACGTCAAAAAAATCGGGCTTTATTGATAGTTTTGATTATTATGATCAATGCAGTACTTATAAGTATTTAAATCAAATTTCTGTTCCCACATTTGTTTTAACCAGTAAAGATGATCCGTTTATTGCTTTTGAAGATTACACAACAGCTAATTGGAACGACATCACTCATAGAACGTTTATCGACCATGGCGGGCATATGGGTTATATTTCGAAACATAAGAGCAAGAAATACGGTATTCGTTGGTTAGACGATTATCTTCATAAGGTCTTGGTGACCATCGATAGCATATCAACCTAGGGCTAGGTCTAATTAGGCACGTTGTTAAAAGCGCTAAGACTTGATTTAATAGAAGGATCATGTCGGCATCAAATACAGGCAACGCAGGTGAATTTTTAGTCGAGCTGGAAGAAAAAGACGCTTTCCTGGCTTTGCATAATTGTTTCACGTTAAATTCTGATTTGATTTTAAAAAACGAAACTGATCCAAATCCGGTGTCTGCAAAAATTCAATTTTTCGCAGATAAAAAAATATTTTTAGAAACGCCACAGTTAGATAAGTTAGCCATGTTTCAAGGGCAAACTTCGATTAAGTTTTTTATCGGAACAGAAGTGTATTTTATTAAAACTTCTTTAGAAGTTGTCGATGATCAAATCTGTTTTGATCAGAGTTCTAAAATTGTACAGCTTCGCCGCCGTAAAGAACCACGATATAATATTCCTGAAAAATGGAATCAAACAGCAGCGGTTTGGTCGATTGAACTTAAGATTAAAAATTTAGCCAGAGTGACAGATCTTTCTTACGGCGGTTGCCGCTTTGAAGTTCCGAAATTAAGTTTAAGTATTAGTAAAGGTGATCAGATTCGCATTCAGTATCAGATCTTTAAGCGCGCTGATGTCGTTTGTGATGCGATCGTGCGTTTTATTATGCGTAAACCTAACGGCACTACTGTGCTGGGGTTAGAGTTCACGCAACTACAAAAAAGTCACAAATCTCGTATTAACAATATCGTTGAAGATCTTGTTAACCACTACGCTGTTAAAAGTTTACTGTAATAAAACATTCACCCAAGGAAGTTTATCTTTAGGGATAGCTTCTTTAGGCATGAATAAACCTGTTTTAAGACCGCCATCGTAGGCGTAACTGCCTTGCGCCATATCGCCAGCTTTTAAGACCGCTTTTAAAACATTGAACGCTTTTGCATTGTTGTTTTTCATAACCTTAATCACTTCTTCAACTGTGACGTGCGGAATTGAATCATCCCAGCAATCATAATCAGTCACAAAGCAGCACGGTAAGTACGGAAGACCGGCTTCGCGCGCTAAAGCGTATTCAGGAAAGTTAGACATACCAATAATGCCTGCACCCATCTGACGGTACGTGTGAGATTCAGCTTTTGTTGAAAAGTAAGGGCCTTCGATACAAACATACGTTGGGCCAAAGAAAGTTTTATGTGCCATCGGTTTTACAAGTTCTTGTAAACGTTTAGCCATCACTTCGCAGATTGGTTTTGCTAAAGACACATGGCCGATTAAGCCGCCGCCTAAGAATGTCGGAATGCGCGCTTTGGTGCGGTCGATATATTGATATGGCACAACCATATCACCTGGAGCGTATTCTTGTTGTAGCGAACCTACTGCGCTAAAAGAAACAATGGCTGAAGCGCCTAATTTTTTAAACGCATAAATATTCGCACGGTAATTAATTTCTGACGGAAGCAATTCGTGATGTTCGCCGTGGCGAGATAAGAATAAAAATTCTGTGCCATCAACTTTTACTTTTTTTAAGCCTGATGAATGAGGACCAAACGGAGTTTCGATATTAATTTTTTCTACCGTTGTGAATTCGTCAAATTTTTCAAAACCTGATCCGCCGATAACTGCGATCATACTCTGTCTCCTAAATTATGCGCGTTTGAAAACGCCTTGTTCGATATTTTTATGATTATAAACGCCAGTATCCATAATCCAGCCTGTTGTTAATGTGGCTGGAGTTACGTCAAATGACGGGTTGTAAACCGGGCTATCTTTCGGAGCCCAAGTGCTGATCACTTCAGAAGCTGCACGCTGTTCGATCGGAATATGTTTTCCAGAAACA
Organism: uncultured Bdellovibrio sp.; assembly: GCA_946482355.1. The sequence goes on along the minus strand of CAMLRE010000088.1, from coordinate 4,687 downwards.
CAGTTAAAATCAACTGTTGTAAAAGGTGCTGCTACGTAAAATGGAATATTATGAAATTTACAATTAACCGCTACTGAGTACGTTCCGATTTTATTAGCGAAATCGCCATTCTGAGCGATACGATCAGAACCTACAATAGCTTTAGTGATTTTACCTTCACTCATTAAATGAGCGGCCATATTATCAGTGATTAATGTGTAAGGAATTTTATGTTTTTGTAATTCCCAAGTTGTTAATCTTCCGCCTTGAAGTAACGGGCGGGTTTCATCAACCCACACATGAATTTTTTTACCTTGTTGGTGCGCTTTTAAAATAACACCTAAAGCTGTTCCTACACCAACGGTGGCAAGGCCACCGGTATTACAGTGAGTTAGAATTTGATCTCCATCAGAAATTAATTCTGCGCCGAATGTCGCAATACGATCGCAAAGCTGAACATCTTCATTAAAAATATCAACGGCCGTTTGTAAGATTTTATTTTTATCAGCGCCTGCTTCAATCACGGCTTTCATACGATCAATACAATTCATTAAATTCACTGCTGTGGGGCGCGCGTCATATAAAGCCTGGGCTTTTTTTAATAACTCAGTTTTAGTAAAACCTTGAAGCGCAGATTGCGCCACTTGTAGAGCGGCAGCCACACCAATTAAAGGGGCGCCACGCACGCGAAGCATTTTAATGGCTTCAATCATTTGATCCGTTGATTCAATCACTAACCATTTTTCTTCATGGGGTAAAAGTGTTTGATCTAAAACTTCAAATTTATTTTCAGAAAATCGAAGTGATAAACTGTTGCAAGAAATCATAATAAAATATCTCCGATTTTTTTTCTTAATTCATAAAGATACGCAACTTCTTCGGGCGGAAGCGGATTTAATCCACCTAAAGCTTGAGCTTGAGCTAAGATCTGCGCCGAATTTTCGATACGCTCCATACCGCGGTAGGCTTCTTCTAAGTCTAAACCCCAAGTTAAAGCGCCATGACGTTTTAAAATCATCGCACGGTGGTGCGGAAGGTAAGGTTTTAAAACATCCCCCATGGCTTGTGTACCTGGGCGGGCGTAATCAACAAAAGGAATATCACCAGTAGCTAAGATCACTTCAGACAAACAATCTGACGGTAACTTTTTAAGGTGTGGTTGTGCGATTGACCACGCAATCGCTGTCGTCGGGTGCGCATGAATCACTGTTTTAGCTTCAGGACACTGGCGAAACACTTCTAAGTGCATTAAACGCTCAGAAGAGGGGTTACCAAAGACGATTTCGTTTGATAGGGTTACGGCAGCCATATCAGAAGGCTTCATAAAAGCTTTGGCTATGCCGGACGGCGTAAATAAAATTAAATTGGGCTCGACTCGTAAACTGATATTTCCGTCAGCAGCTGAGAGCATGTTTCGGCTGTGTAATCGTTTACAGATTTCTAAAATGTGTAAACATTCTTTTTCGTACCGGCTAAGCAGTTCATTCGGGCTTGTCATACCCCCATTTCATAGCGATAATAGTGATCAGTGGCAACTTTGATGAATCAATTTAGCAAATTTCCCAATGAGAATGTGCTTATCGTTATGGCACTTAGAGAAGAGTCAGGCGGGGTGCTTGAGCAGCATGGCTTTCATGTCCATTACAGTGGGCTAGGAATGGTCAATGCCGCTGCAAAGCTGACTGAGTTAGGCATGACCCTAAAACCCAACCGTATTATTAACTTAGGCACGGCCGGAAGCTTTTCACTCGAGCCAGGCACTTTGGTTGAAGTCGATGGTATTATCCAACGTGGTAGTGTGGTTTCATTTATGCGCAGTCGTAAAAAAGTTGAAACTTTCACAGAGCTTCCAAAAGTAACCTGTGGCACAGCCGACTTTGTTGAAGTAGAAAAATCACCGAACAATTTATATCAAATCATGGATATGGAAGCTTTGGCCTACGCGCAGGTGTGCGAGAAATTAAATATTCCATTTCACAGTATTAAATACGTTACCGATTCTTCAGACGTAAATACGTTGAAAGACTGGAAGAAAAATCTGGTTTTCGCTCAACAAAGATTTTTAGATCTTTGCCAATCATTTAAATAAATTAAAAAAAAGGAAATACATGGAACAGCTTTTAACTTCTGAAGCTTTGATCGCTCTTTTTACCTTAACTGCTATGGAAACTGTATTAGGTATCGATAATATTATTTTTATCGCGATCTTAGTGGCTAAAGTAGCTCCCGAAAAACAAGCTAAACTTAGAAACCTTGGTTTGATGTTAGCTTTCGTGATCCGTATCGGATTATTATTCTCGCTGAGCTGGATTATGGGATTAAAAGATCCTTTATTTTCTGTCATGGATAAAGCGTTCTCGGGCCGTGACTTAATCATGTTAGGTGGGGGCTTATTCTTAATGGCCAAAGCCACTTATGAAATTCACCACAAAGTTGAAGGTGATGATGCTGGCCCATCAACTGAAGGCAGCGGCAATCTTAAAAAAGTTTACGCAAATGCCACATCAATTTTAGTTCAGATCTTAATGTTAGACATCGTGTTTTCTTTAGATTCAGTGATCACCGCTGTGGGTATGGCGAATCAAATTATGATTATGGTGCTTGCGATGTTAATTTCTATGGTCATCATGCTTGTGTCAGCCGGATCGATCAGTGGATTCGTGAACCGTCATCCGACAATTAAAATTTTAGCATTATCGTTCTTACTATTAATCGGTGTGATGTTAACCGTAGAAGGTATGGGCGGCCATATTGCTAAAGGTTACATTTATTTCGCCATGGCGTTTTCATTTGTGGTTGAGCTTCTTAATATGCGTATGCGCAAGAAAACGGTTCCTGCAAATACAACGAATCCGGTGCATTAGTTTTGAAAAGTTTAGCCCTGGTTTTTATTTTTCTAACAAGCGGTTGTGGTTTACTTCAAAAAGTAAACCGCGTAGATGTTCCACCGACAGTGGCGTTTTCGCGTTATCTGATGATTTCAACTTGTTACCAAACTGAAAAAGTGTGTCGTGAGCCCGTCGCTAAAAATTTAGAAACAGCTAATACATCATCCCCATTTAAAGATGGCGTAGCCCAAAACACAGTGAGTGTTACAGAAGAAGGGCAGATCTTTACCGGCGATATCACGTTTACGGCTAAAGAAGATGGATTTCAGATTGAATTAAAACTTCATTCAGGCAACACGCAAAAACGCACAGGTGAAAAAGTCAGTGTTTGGGTTAAAGACTTAAACCACTTAGAAGAAACTGTGGTTATTGATAAGCCCATCGCCTTTAGACGGGGAATGCTTAGAGCGCAGTTAGTGTTCGGGCCTGTATTAAATATTACAAAATAAATATCACCAAATAAGAAAGGGAGCTTTACGCTCCCTTTTTGTTATTTCTTATTTTTTTTCTTTTTATCGCAATCGTCTTTTTCTTTGTTGTTTCGGTGAACATCTTTGTGCTCACATGGGTGGTGCGGCTCTGGTTTTGGCGGCACCGGTGGTTTTGGATCTTTTGGTTTACAAGGTTTTTTATCTTTGTACCAACCTAAGTGTAAGCCAGAGTCTACATGTTTACCGTCGTGGTCTACTCCTAAATGTTTACCGTTGTTAGATTTAACATCGATCTCACATTGTTCTTCACCTGGTTTTGGAGGTGGAACAGTTACTGGAGGGTTGTTACCGTGTTGGCAAGTTAAGCTTGGATCAATCACGAATTTACCGTTGTTACATAAAGTGATCTCGGCTTCACAACGGTTACCGCCACCGGCAGTTGTGTGAGCAGCAGCCCAGATTGTAAAACCGTGAGGGATTGTGATTAATCCAAATAAGATCTTACAAGATTTAGGACCTTCTACAGCGCATGAACCGCTTGTATATGAACCAGATAATACACCGTCGTTACAAGTTCTAGTTTCGCCTTGGCAAGATTGGCCATAAGCAACACTTGAAGATTTGTAAGCTTGCACCGATGAACCGTGCGCTACAGTTTTACCATTGAAAGTACAAGACTTCGGAGGTGTTACAACTGGAGGCGGAGCTACAGTACAAGAAGAGTAAGTGTTCGAACCTGATAACACACCGTTTGTACAAACGCGGTTTTCAGAAGAACAAGTTTGACCGTACGGTACTTGTGAAGAAGCGTAAGCTTTCACAGATGAACCGCTTAAGATCGTTTGGCCATTGAAAGAACATGATTTAGGAGCTTCTGCCGAACAAGTACTATAAGTATTTGAACCTGATAAGACTCCGTTTGTACAAGTTCTAGTTTCAGAAGAACAAGACTGACCGTAAGCTACTGACGAAGATTTATAAGCTTCTACAGTTTGACCATGGGCAATCGTTGAACCATTGAAAGAACAAGACTTAGCAGCTTCGACTGAACAAGTTGCATATGTATTTGAACCAGATAACACGCCATTTGAACATGTTCTAGTTTCTGATTTACAAGTTTCGCCGTAACCAACTGAACCTGTTAAGAAAGCTGTTACAGTTTGACCATCAGCTACAGTTTTACCATTGAACTCACATGATTTTGGAGCTTCAACTTCACATGAACCATTTGTGTATGAACCTGATAATGAACCGTTGTTACAAGTTCTAGATTCTTGAACACAAGTTTGGCCTTGTGGAACTACAGCATCTTTGAAAAGAATAGTCGATTGGCCGTGGGCAATTGTTAAACCGTTAATTAAACAACTTGCCGGAGCATCAACAGTACAA
>CAMLRE010000087.1 GCA_946482355.1 uncultured Bdellovibrio sp. | reverse complement strand
CTTATCGAGCGAAAAAAATGTCAAAGAACTTACGGCTCTATACAGTAAAAAATTAGAAACACCTAAAATTTCTGATTCAGCCACATTGGCCCTTATGCAGGGCTTAGAAAAATATAATTACCCTGTCGAAGAACAAAAACTATTAAGCCTACTTGAACACCCGTCTTACGAAATTCGTGTGGCTGCGGTTGAAATGGCTTCGCGTTTAGCGAAGAATAAACCTGCTTATGAAAAAGTATTTCAAAAAGCGATTAACACATCTCCGTACCAAGTACGCATGGTGGCTTACAGCGAATATCTTACCAACACTGATCTTAAAAAATCACACCAAGCTGATTTAACTAAAGCCTGCGGCCAAGAAAAAAATGATCAAGTCAAAGAGCTTTGCCTGAAATTAAACGGAGGTAAAAAATAATGCGTTTTCAAGTATTAGCTTTTACTCTTTTAGTTTCGCTATCTAGCTTTGCTCAAACAGACATGGAGGCTTGCCGTAAATCTTACGAAAGAATTTACGGTGATGGCGAATTAACGATGAGCGTGTTTTTAGGTTATTCAGATGCCGATAACTACGTTGCCGATCGTTTAAATAAAATTCGTATGGTTGAACAAATCACTGGCGCCTGCGGAAGCGGACGTCAGCTCTGTGGTTTTACACGTGATCCTGATGATGCGGATGTTTTTACAAAAACCATCACACGCGTGAGCGGCAAAAAAGATAAAGTTCGTCTTCGCATAATGAATTCAGCTGTAACTTCAGATCACACAACAAATACGGGCGATATGAAAGAGCAACAGCAGAAACAATCTAAAGCTGTTGAAGAGGCTTATATACGCGCCTTACAAACCGACGATGTCGTAATGTATAATGGTCATGCCCGTAGAGGAACAGGCCCCGGTTTTAAACCAATGAGCGCCAGTGATTGGACAGCCGCTGTCGCAACAAGACCAAGCTTACAACGTGTGACTCAGACTTTAAAAAAATCTAAAAAAACTCCAGCGGTAATTGGCATGTTTACTTGTGAAGGCGAATCACATTACGGTAAAGCTTTACAAGATTCAGCACCAAATTCCGGACTTATTCTTACTCGTCAGACAAGTTCATTTCACGACACTGATGCGATTATGGATGCCTCGATGGAAGGTATTTTACAACAATACTGCGGGCCTAAATTTCGCAGTGATATTAAAGGTGCCGTAGCCCATATCTACAGTTCACCGCTTGATGGCGCTGACAGCTACAAAGACAAACTTCCAGAGGTGTATAATTTTTTTGAACCGAATAAAAAGAAATTCGCCCCACCACGTGGAGCGATTTTAACTTTGCTTAATGGTCAGTTTGAAGAACATACTTCCCGCGCCGCCGAAGAAGCTAAAGAAAAAGAACGTCAGCAAAAAGCAAAAAGCGGACGCTAAATGGATCGGCCGGTAGGCCGATCACAGCTAATCTATAAAGATTCTAACCATTCAACAACAGATTGCACCGGTTGCCCTGTGGCCGCTCCGGCATTTAAAGCCCCCGTAGACTTATCAGTCCATGAGTACACATCTAAGTGAGCCCATTTTTTACCGTTAGTAAATTTTTGTAAGAAAAGGGCTGCCGTGATAGCTCCGCCAAAACCACCGCCAGAGTTTTTAAAATCTGCAAATTGCGAACTTAAATCACCCCAAAGTCTTTGGTTTAATGGCATTCTCCAGTTAGGTTCGCCTGAACGCTGACCCGCAGTCATAAAACCTTGCGCCATTTTATCATCGTTACAGAATAAACCCGCTGTTTCACCACCAAGAGCTACTTTGATTGCTCCTGTAAGTGTTGCGATATCAACTAAGTATTCTGGTTCGTCATTTCCTGTTTGTTTGGCAGCCACATCCATCACATCTGAAAGAACTAAACGACCTTCAGCATCTGTGTTGTCAATTTCAACTAAGAAACCGGCACGAGATTTATAAACATCACCTGGGCGCATTGAAAAACCATCAACCGCATTTTCTGCTAAAGCTAAATAGAAATCACATGGTCTATCATAACCAGAACTATCAGCCCAGAAAGCTAAAGCTAAAACAGAAGCCGCTCCGCCCATATCTTTTTTCATTAAGCGCATAGCTGAAGAAGGTTTGATATCTAATCCGCCCGTATCAAAAGTAATACCTTTACCTACGAAAGCGATTGGTTTTTTATTTTTAGCTTTACCCGGACGGTATTTAAAACGAATCATACGTGGCGCTGTCGGAGACCCTGCGCCTGTCGCACAAAGTAAGCCCATACCTTCAGCTTCACATTTTTTCTCATCCCAAACGATGATTTCAGTGTTTTTCGAAAATGGTAACTCATACGCTAATTTTTCAACCGTTGCAGGATTGATCACATTCGGCGGAAGATTTGTTAAATGCCTTGCGATCTGAACTGCCACCACTTTTTTCAAAGCAGATTGTAAGTTTTCGTTTTTAATATTTAGTTGAACTTTTAAGGCTTCAGTTTTTTCTGCCGAAGATTTGAAGTGAGTTAAGAAATTATAACTAGCTAGCTCTAAACCAACAACTGCACCTTCAGTCACGACGTTATCAGCACCTTGAAAGTAGATTGAAACACTTTTTAATTTTAACGCTTTAACTTGGTTTAAAATCGTACCGAATTGGTCACGTGCAAAAGCGTAAGCTGATTCGTTTAATAAACCATCATGATCGGTTGCTGTACCCGCTGATTCGAAAACAATCCACACGGGGCCATTGCGGCCGATAAAGTGAATGTTCTTTTTGTCAGATTTTTTTAATTCATCGACTTGAAAATCAAGCGCGTGAGTTTCAACTAAAGCTTCTAAGTTTTTGGCTTTGTTCTTAGCTTCTTTACCACCGAAGTAATAAATGATCGCGTCGCACTCAGCTAGTTTGTTAAAGTTAGCAACTAGACTGTAGTTGATATGTGGCTCAAGAATTGTGCTAAACGATTTTTTGGTTGTGGCAGATTTTTTCACAGCTTTTTTCATAAATTTCTCCGATAGACCTTCACTTTACTCGCTCGTCTGTTAAAATCAATACGAGATGCTTGATTCCGTAAACCTGAAATTCTGTCTGTTAAACGCTGAAAACCTGTTTCTGCTGTTTGACCAACCCGTCCCGAAGAACTTCGAGAAGATGGAAGAAATTCAATGGCAAAAGCTTTCAACATCTATTTACGAAAATAAGCCCCTATTTAAGCTGCAGCACTTAGCCCGTACGATTCAAGACACGAACTCAGACATCGTTATGCTATGCGAAGTGGGCGGCTTAGAGTCTTTAAAGAACTTTAATACGATGTTTTTAAATAACGAGTATTCACCGATTCTGATCGAGGGAAACTCGGATCGTAATATCGATGTAGGTTTTTTAATCAAGAAGAACCAAAGCTTCTATTTTGATTTACTGACACATAAAAACCGCGATCTCAACTTTTTATACCCGCATGAGATCGCCTCTAAAAATAATAACTACCCTCTTAAAATCACGAGTCACAAATTTTCGCGTGATTGCGCCGAGCTTAGATTATTCACCCGTGAAATTGATAAGCCATTTTTGATCGTTTTACTGACACATTTGAAATCGCCGCTGGACCCCGAACGCATTGACCCAAACGGTACAGAGCGCCGTGGCGCAGAGCTAAAAACCTGCGTAGAAATTTTCACAGAGCTAAAAAGTCAGTTCAAAGATACGCCAATTCTTTTTGCTGGAGACTTCAATGGAACAGCCAGCAGCGTAAATACTGATCCGGAATTTCTGCCTTTACATCAAACAACTTCGCTTAAAGATATTTTTGAGATCGCAAATGTAAATAGCGAAAACCGCTACACTTTTTACCAAGTTCGCTCTGGGCTTCGTTCTGACGGGCGCCAGATTGATTATTGTTTTATCGATGAAAATTTTAAGCACTTATTAAATCTGCAAAGCGTTGCAGTTTGTGATTTCAAAGATGAATTCGGAAGCCCAATTAAAAAACCAGAAACACTGGAACAAAAAATGGCATTGCCATCGGATCATTACCCCATCGTATTTGCGCTTGATAATGTAAAAATTTAGTGTGAGCATATTCTTGTGAGCCTGAAAAAACTACCGCTACATGCGAATTTTCAAGTGAGTGCTTTAAGTGTTTATGTGCCGAATGAGTCACAGCCGGATAAGCGTTTACATTTATTTGCCTACAAGGTCACAATCAAAAATATCGGAAACTCTCCTGCACAACTTGTTTCTCGTCACTGGACAATCACTGATGGCTTAGGCCACCAAGAAGAAGTTCGTGGCCCAGGTGTTGTAGGTCTTCAACCACGTATTATGCCCAATCAATCTTTTGAATATGAAAGCGCATGCCCACTGACAACTAGTTCAGGCAGCATGAAAGGCACATATCAATTTATGTCTGACGAAGGCGAACCGTTTAACGTGGAAATTCCAGAATTCTACTTAGTAGCCCCGCAAGCAGTTCACTAAAGCAGCGCGCTACAAGCTCATTTGCTAAGAATCATTTCAAACAAAATTTTATATAAATAAATTGCTATTTACCCAGTCAGTTCATCATAAAACGATGACGCACTTCAATCGCTCCGCATTTCAGTCCACAATGTGGACACAAACCCTGAGCAGAAAAAAACTAAGAAATTAAAAACTAAAGTAATCCCAAACGCCCTTTAATTACCGCTCTGTACTTCGGACAACATTGTTGCCTGAGCCCCCGAGTGAGAAAAATGCGTTAAAACATCAGTTTTTAGGCGGTTTTATTGGATGCAGAAATCACTCTTGATTTCGGTTTACCCAAACTGGTTCTGCGGCATTGTTTTTCAATCGAAAACTGTAAACCGAAAACAGGATTGAAATTTATGAGCGCAAACGCGCGAAATTTACGATTTGAGATGCTGTTTCAAACATAAGGTCAAAATCCATCTTCGGATAATTGGCCGGGCCCTGCTCAGGTAAAAACGGCACGTGCACGAAGATCGATTGAATTAACGGGTAATTTTTTAAAACTTTAAAATACAAATTATTACAAACGTAAGTGCCTGCCGAATACGAGAGTTCTGATTTTAAATGGCGGTCAGCCAAAAATGCCGATAAATCATCAACCTGAAAAGTCGACATCAGCGCAAGTTCGCCATCACCAATGCGGCCTGTTTGCGGGACAAATTTAGCTTCATCAGGCGATTTGGTTTGATTCCAATTTAAGGCAATTTTTTCTAAACACACATTAGGTCGTCCGCCCGCTTGGCCAAACATAATAATAAACTTAGGCTTTACTTGTTCGATTTGTTTTTGCAGTTCTACAAACGCGCCATCGAATTCCGTGGGCAAAACGACTGTCTTTAGGTCTTGATATTTTACTTTAAGTTTTTCAACCAAGAGCTCGCTTGGATTAATTTTTTCTTTTAAGAATGGTTTAAAGCCCGAAACTAAGATCATGGAAATCTTAATGATGTTTTCCAAGTGTAATCTTGCGGATCACTGATCTTATCAAAGCCATTGGTTGCTGTGTAAACGTAGCGCTCATGTAAGCGGCCGCTCTTACCAAACCAAAACTCAATCTCACGCGGCAAGATGCGGTAGCCACCCCAGTGCGGCGGACGCGGAACTTTTTGGCCTTCAAATCTTTTTTCGATTTCAGCCATACGTTGATGAAACTGATCAAAGCTTTGCAACTCTTCAGATTGTAAAGAGGTCCACGCTCCTAATTGGCTTAAGCGAGGACGAGAAGCAAAATATTGGTCAGATTCACTAGCTGTTAATTTTTCAACGATTCCCGAAATGCGAACTTGTTCATCTAAATGCGGCCAGTAGAAGTTGGCGCAGATGTTCGGGTTTTTCTCAAGATCATGACCTTTACGGCCAAGATAATTGGTATAAAAAGAAAACCCACCGCGAATCATTCCTTTAAAGTACACGATTCGAACAGTGGGTTCATTTTTATCGTTCACCGTGGCGATAGACATCGCTTGGTGTTCAGGTATCCCTTTAATTTGGGCAGCCTTAAATAAGCTTTGAAAATTCAAAAAAGGATCTTTTTTAAAATCAAAGCTCATGAGACGACTACTTTTTACCTTTTCTAGCTGGAGCTGGTGCTGGAGCAGCAGCGGCTTTAACGATATCTAATAATTCAACTTCGAAAACTAAAGCTGAATTTGGTGGGATGCCTGGACGACCAGAAGCACCGTAAGCTAATTCAGGTGGGATGAATAATTTGTATTTAGAACCAACTTTCATCATTTGAAGAGCTTCAGTCCAACCTGGGATAACGCCACCAACTGGAAATTCAGCTGGTTGACCACGATCGTAAGAAGAATCGAATTGTTCGCCAGTGATTAAAGTACCTTTGTAGTGACATTTAACAGTGTCAGTTTTAGTTGGGATAGCGCCTGTACCTTCAGATACAACGATGTATTGAAGACCAGAAGCTGTTACTTTAACACCTTCAGCAGTTTTGTTTTTTTCCAAGAACTCAGCTGATTTAGCTTTGTTTTTATCTGCTTCTTCAGATTGTTTTTTCATAGCCATTTCTTGTAATTTCATCATGGCTTTTTGGATTTCATCTTCTTTTAATTCAGATTTACCAGCCATAGCGTCTGTTAAAGAAGCCGCTAAAGTTTTTGCATCGATTTCGATGTTTTGAGCTTTTAAGTTACGGCCAATTTGTTGACCGATAGCGTAGCTCGCCTGACCCTTGTCAGATTTAAGATCTGGCTTGTTACAGCCAACAAGTCCAATAACTGCAACTGCAGCTACTAACATGATTTTGTTCATAGGTGTCTCCTGTTAATGTTGTTTTTCTTTTTGTATTTCTTAGTTGAATCCTGTTAGCAGAATTCTTGTTAAAAAATAAAATTCGTTTACACTAAAAAGCATGATCGAATTCCTAAACATTTCAAAGATTTAACATGCTGCACATAAGTCTTTATTTTATAGCCTTAGTTTCACTCTCAACGTCACCAAATTGGGCAAAACTTAATCATATGTCGTCGGCCACCTTAGGGTTTTACCGCTTAGCTGGGGCATCTCTTCTCTTGTTTCTTTACATGCTTTTTACAAAGAAATTAAAAAAAATTAATTTCGACAAAAACTTTGTCTGGGCGTTGTTTTCGGGATTTTTCTTCTTTCTTCACCTATGGACTTACAAATACGCCTCAAAGCACACCTTAGTTTCTAACACGATGATTCTTTTTGCGACCAACCCCGTATGGGCCACTTTAGGTGGACAAGTGTTCTTTAAAGAATACATCAAGCCGCGCGTGATTTATTCGTATATGTTAGCACTGATCGGCGTATTTATGTTGGTGGCCCAGAATCTTCAACTAACTCCTGAAAACCACTTAGGAAATGTGGCAGCTTTGGTGTCTGCGTTTTTCTATGCTTTATATATGCTAACCAGCAAAAAAGCCCGTTTGCATATGGCGAATAACGACTTTTCTTTAATTCAGTATTCAACTTGTGCAGCCATGTTTGCCATCGCCGTTCTTTCAACCGATGCACCTATGACAGGTTTTGATGCGATTTCTTGGTGGTCAGTTTTAGGTTTAATTATTTTTCCAACGTTCTTAGGGCATATGAGTTTTACTTACCTCGTCAAACACATGAACTTAGGATTAATGAGCTGTGGAAAACTCATCGAACCGATCATTGCGACTATTTTTGCCTACTTCTTATTTAACGAGCACTTAGGAAGTAATGCGATTTACGCGTTTATTTTGACAGGTGTTTCCGTACTTATTTTATTCTGGCCAACCATTAATAAACGCGCAAATATGTAGGCGCTATGCGCATACTTGTGATTGAAGACCAAGCTAAAACCGCCCAGTTTTTAAAACGTGGGCTTAATGAAGTCGGC
>CAMLRE010000086.1 GCA_946482355.1 uncultured Bdellovibrio sp. | reverse complement strand
TTTTGAACCGCAGACTTAGCCTGCGAAGCTTGGTAAAGACGATCTAAAATTTCAACCCGCTTAGCAAGAATCGTTTTTTGGTCAGGCTTTTGAATATAATCAACAGCTCCGTTTTCTAAACTTTCTAACACTAAATGCGATTCTTCAGGGCTTAATGAACTGATGACCACTGTCGGAATCGGACGAATGGCCATATATTCTTTAATCAGGTCAGCCCCTGTTTTTTGCGGTAAATGCAGATCCATCGTGACCAAATCAATCTGCTTTAATCGAATTTCTTTAATAGCTTCAGTCGGGTTAGCAGCTTCGGCCACAACCTCGAAACGCGGGTCAGATTCTAAAAGATGACGAATCACTTTTCGAATTGTTACTGAATCATCGACAATTAAAGTTTTGATTTTATTTTTTATCATTTTGTTCTCTCACGAATCGGCTTACCGCATAGCCAAGACTCGCCATGGGATACAATTCAAAATCTTTAATCAAAGCCGTTTTTCCACTGCCGTAAACGTCTTCTAAAAGATAAACTTTTTTGCCGGTTTTTTTGATCTGCTCTAACACATGTGATGGAAATAAACTTAACACCACAATAGCGTCAGATGTTTTTAATTCTAACGGCAGTAAAAAACCCTGAAATGATAAAACTTTATTTTGTAATAAAGCCGAAGCATTGCTTGTCACATACGACTGAGCACGGGCTAAATCATTCGGCGCATGTAAAATCGCCACTTGCCCAGTGGCTTTAGAAGCGATTTCTTTACCACCGAAAACTTTATCTAAAGAATGATTAAAATCAGATGATTTGTTTTCAACAGCTAAAGTGCGGGCTTTAAATAAAATTTCTTCGCGGCTTGAATCAAAAGTTTTTAGACTTGGTTTTTCAACGTAATCTTTAGCGCCAAGCTTTAAAGCCTCAAGCGCCAGGCTTTGCTCTTGACGATCCACCGAACTGATCACGATCACTGGAGGACGATTTAAATTCTGACTGTTTCTTAAAAATTCAACCCCGTTCATAATCGGCATATGAATATCTAAAGTAATCAGATCGTATTTGTTGTTTTTAATTTTTTCCAGAGCCTCTTGTCCGTTAGCCGCCGTATCAGCAACTGTAAAACCGTCAGCTTTTGTAAACATTTGTTTTAATAGCGCAAGGATAGTTGGTGAATCATCTACGCATAGTACGCGGCGAATAACTTCTTTAGGCGCAGTATATACTGGCACTTCTTGCACTGGTGCTGCGGCCATCGGAGTTGTATTAGGTGCATTCGGCACCACAGAAAGACGCGGCGGTGAAGATGATTTTTCTCTCGGTAAACTATAAACTGAAGGGCCTGTTAACTTTAAATTTACATCAAGCCCGTTCAGGGTTTCTGTAAGACCTAAAAATAAAGAGCCACCTTCATTTAATCTTTTCTGAAAGTTACGGGCTGTTTTTTCCATATCGCTTCCAGAAAAATAAATAAAGACATTACGGCAAAAAATAATATCGAAATTTTGCTTAGGCCAAGTTTTAGCATCAACTAAATTAGCCACGTCAAATGAACAGCGGTCATGAATTCTCTGGTGCACACGCGTGTAATCAGAGTATTGCCCACGGCCACGGATAAAATTTCCGGTCTGATAAGCTAACGGAACCGAATCTGTTTCTTTTTTTGGAAACACACCGTTTTTTGCAAACTCAACCGAGATCGCATCGATGTCTGTTCCATGAATTTGATAAGTTAAATCGGGAGCCATCTCTTTTAAGCAAAGCTCAATAAAAATAGCTAATGAATACACCTCATGGCCACGGCTGCAGGCCGCCGACCAAAGGTGAAGTGTTTTATCCGCTCTTTTGCGAACCAGCGGAATTAACTGCGGCAGGGTTTGTTGCTTTAAAATTTCGAAGTGCTTAAATTCGCGAAAAAAATAAGTGTGATGTGTTGTAAATAAAGAGATTAATTCGCGAAATTCTTCAGCACGATTATTTTGATAATAGGCAATGTATTCGGCTTCGTTTTTTAAGCCAAGCAACGTCATTCTTCGGCGCAAACGCTGAACAACCATGTCCTGTTGTTTTTCACCCAACTGAACACCAGAAACCTCTGAAACCTCAGAGGCCAATAACATAATAGCCGATCGATTGTCTTTCATTAAGCTGCGCTCGCAGCCTGTGTGATCTTAATATCACGGCCAATAACTTTTTCTACATCTAACATAAGAATCAGTTCATCTTCTTGCGAGTAGATATTCGTAATAAAATCGTGATTTGCAGCACGTGATCCAGGAGGTACTTCAGAAATTTGTTCTGATTCAGCCGATAATACGCTTGAAACCATATCAACGATCATACCCATTTGGCCAAAAGGCATTTCACAGATAATCACTGTAGGTTGTTCACCTTTTGTTCCAGAGCCTAAACGTGTGCGTAAGTCAAAAATAGTGATAATTTGACCGCGTAAATTAATAATTCCCACCACATGCGCAGGCGCCTGCGGAATCGCTGTCACTTCTGGCATACCAATAACTTCACGAACTTTTAATAACGGCACTGCGAAACTTTCATTGCCAACCATAAAACTTAAAAACTTTTGTGAGTCTTTCATCCTACATCCTTTACTCTTTTTAATTCTTCATCTGCTAATTGTGCTAAATCTAAAATAAGCGCTGGTTTTCCATCGCCTAAAACGCCGCTGCCGATAAAACGTTTATATCCGGCTAATTCTGCACCTAATGGTTTTACGACGATTTGTTGCTGACCAACGACATCATCGACAAGCACGATAAAATCGACTCGTGACGATTTGGCAATAATGCCGATACCGTTTTTCTTTTCAGCTTTTTTATCACCGAGTAATTCACGTAACGAATATACCGGTAAATAACGGCCACGTAAGTTCAGCAATGTTCCTGACTCAGGGCCTTTCTTAAGGCCGTCGTCAGTGATTTTGACTGTTTCAGAAACTTGCGTGAACGGAATAATAAAATTTTCTTTCGTGGTTTTAACAACCATGCCCTCAATAATTGCCACAGTCAGAGGTAACGAAATTCTAAACTCTGTGCCCTTATGAAGTTTTGAATCAATTTCAATTTGGCCACTTAAAGCCTCAACACTGGTACGAACAACATCCATACCCACGCCGCGGCCTGAAACTTCAGTCACGGCAGCTTTTGTTGAAAAGCCCGGAGCAAAAATTAAATCAAAAATTTGCTGTTCGCTCATGCCTTCGCCGGTTTTAATAAGTTCTTTTTCAATGGCCTTGGCAACGATACGCTGTTGATCTAAACCCTTACCGTCGTCTCGAAGGCGAATAACAAGTTTACCACCCTCTTGCGAAAAACTAAGTTCAAGAAAACCAGCCACGGGTTTTCCTTGCACCACGCGCTCTTCAGGAGCTTCGATACCGTGGTCGATCGCATTTCTTACGATATGAACTAACGGATCACTGATGCTATCAAGAATTGTTTTATCAATTTCTAAGTCTTCGCCCACAACCCTGAAATCAACACTTTTTTCAACAGCTGTTGAAGTGTCGCGGCTGATACGTTGTAACTTTTGAACCAGTGGTTTTACCGGAACCATGCGCAGACTCATTGAAAGATCTTGCACTTCTCTGATAATTTTACTGGCTTGTTCAACTGTTTTTAAGATTGTTTGTTCCATTGCTTTGATGGATTGCTGGCGTAACACAGAATCTAAAACGACAAGTTCACCAACGGCATTAATTAATTTGTCAACACGTTGAAGATTTACACGCACTGACCCGTCGTTGCTGCTCGTTGCTTTTTTACCAACAACTAAGCCAGGGCCGCCAGCGTCTGTCGACGCTTCTTCATCACCTGACCCATCAGCATCGAATTCCGCATTAAAATCAAAAACTGCATTTAAATCTTTTTTATAAACATTAAAAGCCGCCGCGATAATATCGCGCGATTTTAAAAGACGATTGATAACTTCTCTCGTTACTTCTTGCTCACCGTTTTTGTACACCAACAGATAAGTTTCTAATTCGTGGCAAAAGGCCCCTAATGCATCAAAGCCTACAGCTCTGGCACTGCCTTTTACATTGTGAACTGTACGAAATATTCCATCAAAAGTTTCTTTTTTGTCAGAGGCTTGTTCGAGATCTAAGAGCAAAGTTTCCATTTCTTCAATGACTTGCTCGCCTTCTTCTAAGAAACATATTTTTATTTCATTATCTTCCATTACTAAATGATCGACGTGAGTACGAAAAAATTAAACTGACCCGGCCCTCGTTTCATATTCTCTTAATAATTGAACTTCACAATTTCTTCATAATTAAAATTTACCATATCCTTTCAAGCACTTAGCAGAAGAGCAATCATTCAATAGATTTTTTCTAACCGACATGTTTGATGGGAAATAAGAAATCTACTTGAGGCACGTAAACGATGAATACTGTGATTAACGGTCCAATCATGTCTATTGAGTTTCCGGAACATTTGGACACAGATTTTGCTGATCTTTTACAAACGAACGCAAAAGACTGGCTGGCGGCCAACGTCGAGCTATACGCTTTTAACTTTAAAAAAACGGTAAGCTGTAAACCAACCACTTACCGTGCCCTGGTCTCTGTGACACAGCTTATTCGCAAAGCTGGACGCAGTCTTGTCTGTCACAATCTTTCATCAGAGTTAGGCCAACAATTTAAAATGGCTGGTATTTCAGACGCTTTAAATATTACCGCTGATTTTGAAGCTTATATTAAAAAAGCTACGGGCAGTAAAAAGTCTGGTCTTGATGTACAGATGATTAATCCTTTTTTAGAAGCCACGCTCATGACACTTGAAGGCCAGGCTAATACAAAATGCGAAGCGCAAAAGCCGCAGTTAATTAATCTTGATGATAAATCCAGATCTGATGATATCGCTATTGCCGGAGTTATTTCTTTAAGTACTGAACAATTCAGCGGGTCTATTACGCTGGCTTTTCCTGAAACTGTTTTTCTTAAAATTTACGAATCAATGTGCGGCGAGGTCGTCGAAAAAATTAATGAAGAAATCGAAGATGCCGCCGGTGAATTATTAAATATCATCTACGGTAGTGCGAAAACCAAACTTAATGAACAGTGTAACTACAAATTAGCTCCCGCTTTACCCACAATTTTATCCGGAGAAAAAATAAAAATTCGTCAAACCACATACCAAAAGATCATCGTCTTGCCGTTTAAAACAGATTTTGGCTTATTTCGGGTCGAAATTTCGTTTGATCCCTAGACCTTGCTTCATAATCTCTTAACTTTTTAACAAAAAATTTTACCGATACTTTAACTGACATTAAATAAAAACTCTAAAGGAGCACGTATGTTTAAAAAATTTGGTCTGAAAGCAAAACTAATAACAATGTTTGCTATCTGTTCAACCCTACTTCTGGTCGTCGGTGTACTAGCCGTTAACGCCCTAAATACTACTGACAAATACTTCAGTCACGTGGTGAAAATCAACTTTCCAAACGCAGTAAATGTTTTGACAATGAAGTTTTCTGGAAATGACACTTTACGTTTATTAACGCAAATGACATTACCTGGAACTGATGAAAAAGAAATGAAACGTTTAGCAGCTCGTATTAAAGAAGAACAAAAAAAGTTCTGGGATGCTAAAGAGGTTTACGACGGCATTCCGTTCGTAGAAGGTGAAGAAGCTATTTATAACGCTTTCTTAGAAAGCTATAAAACTTTGGAAAAGAAACTTGAAGAGTCACTTCCACTAGTAATGTCTGGATCTCCGGCTGACCGTATGGAGTTTGCAAACTCTTACCGTTCTGACTTCAATAAAATTCGTAATGATTTCTATGACAAAACAGCAGCTTTATTAAAATTTCACAATACTGAAGCTGAAGTTTGGTCAACTAAAGCTATCGAAACAAGTAAAGCACAGTCAATGTTAGCTATCTTACTAGTAGCTGTCGGTTTTATTCTATCGTTAACAATGGGTATTATCTTTGCCCGCGGTCTTTCAAATAGCTTAGTTGCTGTATCGAAAAACTTAGTTGAAGGTGCGACTCAATTAAATTCAGCAGCCACTGAAATCGCCACAGGCAGTGAAAGCTTATCAAGCTCGGCTTCTGAACAAGCTGCGGCCGTTCAAGAAACATCATCTGCGGTTGAAGAATTATCAGCGATGGTTTCTAAAAACTCTGATAACGCTGAAAAATCTCGTGATAAAGCCGCTGTCAGCCAACAAGTGGCGCAGAAAGGTCGTAATGTTGTCACTGAAATGATGGCAGCGATTTCTGATATCAACGAAAGTAACAGCCAAATCATGGGTGCGGTTGAAGAATCAAATAAAAATATCGCAGAAATCACTCGCGTGATTATGGATATCGGTGCTAAAACGACAGTGATCAAAGATATCGTATTCCAAACTAAACTTTTATCATTCAATGCTTCGGTTGAAGCGGCCCGCGCTGGCGAACATGGTAAAGGCTTCTCAGTCGTAGCTGAAGAAGTTGGTAACTTAGCACAAATGAGCGGTAATGCAGCTCAAGAAATTTCTAGCACATTAGAAGAAAGTATTAAAAAAGTTAACCACATCGTGGCCGAAACTAAAGAGCGCGTAGAAAGCTTAATCCTTATCGGTAAAGATAAAGTTGAACGTGGTCATACAATTGCTACTCAATGTGGTGAGATCTTAGAACAAATCGTAGCTGAAGCTTCTGATGTAAGTTCTATGGTTGTTGAAATTTCTAGTTCATCGAAAGAGCAATCAATCGGTATTCAAGAAATCACAAAAGCCATGTCACAAATGGACACTGTTACGCAACAAAATGCTTCGATTTCACAAACATCAGCTTCGGCTTCTGTTGAGTTAGCGGCGCAAGCGGAATCATTAACATCGTTAGTGAGCGAAATGCAGTCTATCATTTACGGTTTAAACCAAGCTCCGACAGCAGCGCCAAACTATGCGCCTCGTAAATCAGAGCCGGCAAATAAAGTTGTTAACTTTAAACCTAAGAAAAATGGTTTAGATGTTCCGTCATACCATGAGCTAAGAGCTAGCGGTGATGACTAAATGAAACAATTAGTGATTTTAACCTTCTTAGGTCTGGCCTTTGCTCTTCCCGCAAATGCCAAACCTGAAAAAAATTGCGCGGTGGCTTATGCCACCGGCGATTCCTGCAAAAACCTTCGTGTTGATTTCGATTTAAAAAAATGTGGTATTACGACAAGTAAAAAACCAAAAATTTCTTGCGGTGGCGAATCAGCTACCGCAACAATTGAAGCTGACAAATGGGTTTTTAAAACAAAATTAAAACATTACGTTGGCCAAAACAGCTCTATCTGGGATGTTAATGGTGACGTGCAATTTTCTGAAAAATCAGAACCTGCTCCCCGCAAAGTAGCTGCAGAAACACCTGTTAAAGAAAGCGTTTCTGCGACAGCTGTTGCTCCGGCTCCAGAAGCTTTAGTAGCTCCAGCTCCAGCGTCAGCTCCGGCTCAAGTTGTTGAAGCTAAGCCTGAGTATGTTCCGACTTGGAAAAATAATTCATTAATTCAATTTTGGTATTTAGAAGATCAAACTCAATCGGCCATCGCTGCAGATAAAAATTTTCGTGTGCGCCGTGCAGAATTAAAATTAACAGGATCAAGTGCTGAAAACACGCGTTGGTTCTTAGTGGCCGACTTTGCAAAAAGTTTGGCAACAACAACGACTTCAGTTGTTACTTCTGCGCCTTCAACAAAAACGAATGTGACTGGTATTAACACTGATGGCGACAATAAAATTCTTCAAGATATGGGTATTGCGCTTAAATTAGCTCCTGATCTTGAATTAACGTTAGGCCAATTTAAATTGCCAACAACAGCTGAAAGTATGCAATCAACAAGCGAACTTTTATTTGCTGAAA
>CAMLRE010000085.1 GCA_946482355.1 uncultured Bdellovibrio sp. | reverse complement strand
TTTTTAGCGTTTAGTAATGACACATATAAGAGATTTTTATGGAGCGAACTTTCGCACATTGTGGAGCAATAACTAGGGTTAACTATATAAAGCTTCTAGCGATTGTTCCGACAAGTATCCAGACCTTAGTTCAGGGGGTGGGGAATGGCTTGGATCTCGCGATCTATTATATCAACTTTTGTTTTATCAGTGCCTGTCTATATATATGCAGTGACACCACTTACTGTCGGAACTTCTGGCGCTGGTGGAGTCAAATCGATAACACCCACTTCGTCTGTACTAAATGTGACAACTTCGGCCAACGCCGTTTGTAAATGGTCGACAAAGAATCAAAGTTATCAATTGATGCCTTCGAAATTTAAAATGACAGGTTCTACGCGTTTACACTCACAAGATCTTACGGGTTTAAAACCGCAAACTGAATACACTTATTATGTCGCTTGCCAAAGTGATAGCGCGACAAGCGCTGTGACAAGTGCTGTAACAGCACTTAAGTTTAAAACAGCAGTTCAAGCTGCGGTAGCACAACCAGTTTCTATAGATAAAGGTGAAGCCCCGCCACTGGCGCCGGTTGCATCTCCGGTTTCCAGCGCTATTTCGATTCCGGAAATTTTATTCGCTGCTCTTCCATCTGACGCTTATCTTGCCAGCCCGTTAAGTAATTTTACGGCAGGCAGAACCTGTGTGGTCTATCAGATCTTTGATAACAGCCCTGCTTACAATAAAGTAATAACCGAGAGTTTTTCTCGTGAAGCGACGATCAGTGCGGCTGCTTGCAAAAAGTTTATTGAAAAACATTATTTACCATTTCAAGGTTGCGCCGGAAACGATGTCGATAGTAGAGCATGGTCGATCGTTGGTGTTTTAAAAAATCCGAACAGTGAAGAAATCAAGATTGATGGTTCAAAAGGTAAAGACAATCTTTCACTTCTACAGGGCAGCGGCGCCATTGTGATGGCTCCGGCTAAATGCGCTTCAAGTGATGTCATCGGAGAAAAAGCCGCGTGGGAAAAAGTAGAATCTTGTGATTACGCAAAAACTAAATTCTGCGTAAAAGCTGATATGCCGATTTTATATCAAGCTTCACCGAAGTTAGCAGAACATATTAGTAGAGCCACTGGAAACAGCGACATTAAACGTGATATGGGCTGGTGCGGAGCTGTTGCTTTAACAATGGCGACATTGGGTAATGTGTACTCGTCTCCGGCAGAAAATATGCAAGATCCATTTCTTTGGAAAAGCCGTTTACCCGCGTTAGAAAAAATTCGCGAAATTTCAGACATCAACGAAAGAACTTCGCAGTACGCGGATCTTATCTATAGAGTTGGTCAAATCGCTTCTACGAATTGGGCCAAAGGTGGAACACAAACTGACCGTGCGATTTTAAAATTGTTTAGCCGCGTTGATCCATCAGTGGGAAATTTAGATAAGACTAATTTTGAAGCCACAACTTTAAGAAAAACTTTTCAGATTTTAACTGAACAATTCAGCATTGAAGCCGCAGCTAAAAATTTAACTGTGGGTCAAAATAACAATTTTGCCCGTGGACAGGCCATTATTATGGATTGTTACCCGCAAAAAGTTGAAATCGCAAAAACCGATGGCGTTCGTAATTACTGGAAGACTTCTGATTTTAAATGCGAATGGAAAAAATCTGGCCAGACACATGCCTTAACGGTGAATGGTTTAGAAGATGACTATTTAAAAATTTATGATCCGTGGGGAAAAGTTTATAACTTACAGGTTTTTGAAAAAACGTCGGTTCCGCATTTAAACATGCAAGTGGCGTTTGCTATTCCTGCCGGTGATTCTGGGTACTTCAGAAATAACGGTATGATTGAAGATCTTCCGGCGGATTTTAGCCAAACATTGGTTATGGCTAAAAGTGCACCGGCACCGATTGGCCGTTATGTAAAAAACTTTTATTACGTGGCTTTATACGGTTATCAAACAGCAGTTGTAGGTAAAGCTAAGGGACCATAATTATGAAATACAAAATACTCATCGTCGTAGTCATTGCAGCTGTTATTTACTGGCAAAAAGCTGGATTTAATTCGAATGAAGAAGTCGCTGACACTTCAAACGTCACTGACCAATCTTCAACAGCCAAAAAAGAACCTGCCGTTAAAACTGCGGCAAAATATAATGATGTCACGATGGTTCCTGAAGATTTAAATGACCGCCGTTATAAAAACGATGTCTATTTAAAAAATTTAATGTTGGATCAGTCTGTTCAGAAATCTTTGGCTACAACCCAAGCACTTTTTAAAGACACGCCGAATGGAGAAGATATTGCGGTATGGGTTAGTTTAGGAAAAGTTTTAGATTCGTCACCTGGGTACGGTGAAGTTTTAAATTACGCCTTTTCTAAGATTAATGAAAATGCAGCTATTAATTTTTCGCATATCGAAAAAGTAACTAAAAATCTTTCGGCCGCAGAAGCTTTTGAACGCGGCCAATTAATTAATTTAGTGAACATGATGACGCTGGATAAAGAAGAAAAAATTAAATTCTTTGGCAGCGAACTTTCACGGCACGCAAGCTTTGACCAAGATGGCAAATGGAGCGCCGATGCTTTAAATTTAACAACAGCTTTGATCATGCTTAAAAACACCAACGCAAAAAATGAAGATGTGCTTCCGTATATGCGTGAAAGTTTAAAATTAAATACAAACCAAGTTTTAAAAAATAAACTTATGACCCGATTTGTAAGTTACTTTCCGGGCACAACAGCAGATTTAGCTGAATTTAAATAATTTTAGCGGCGCTTACGGTTAGATTGAACGATAAGGCGAGTTAAATCTTCGCACACGTTTAAGATGCGGCTTTTTTTGATTTCAGTTAAGTTTACAAACTCAACACCCAATTCAGGGCTTTCTTTAGGTTTACGGCTTACGAAACGAATTACGCTGCCCACTAAGAACACGGCACGCTTTCCGACTTTAAGTGAAATAATCACGCCGCTGCCTTTTTGAAAAAGCACAAGATCAGCGGCCACGGTCATCTTTGCACCTGATTCAGAAAAATTAATAAGCTTAGCTTCAACGCGCGCATTTCTATTTAATGATGTGACAACATGGCACTCATGCGGAAAATTTTCCGGCACTTCAAAGCGCACGTGACGGCGGCGGCGAAGCTCTAACATCTCTAGGCCGTTTGTTGCGACGTAGAAACCTTTTGCATCCTGAAGAATCTTAGATTTAAAAAAGAAAACACGTGTTCCTACGCGAAAACTGAAAGCACAAAGCTTGTCTTTAAGTTCATGCACTTCTAATGGAAGAATATAAAGCTTTGCAAATCTTTCGACTTCTGAAGATGTCAGGTTTACAGGAACAATATCGTTGGTGCGGCCATCGATTGTGATCTGGCATTTTTCGAAAATATTTTTCTTAAAAATTACTTCGATTTCAGATTTAGGAAGTTTTTCGAAAAAATTATTCATGCGCCTTTATATATTAGCTGGCGACTGTAACCTTGTTACGGCCGTTTTGTTTACTTTGGTATAAAGCTTTATCAGCACGGTCATAAACAGTTTCCCAAGTATCGGTATTATTGAATTGCGAAACACCGATCGAAATTGTTACTGGAACTTTACGACCTTCAAAAATAAACTCGTGCGCTTCGACAGTTTGACGAACACGCTCAGCCACTTCAGAAGCGGTTTTTAAATTCGTCGCTTGCAAAAGTGTAACGAACTCTTCACCACCGAAGCGGGCAAAATAATCGTTGGCGCGAACTAAACGGGCTTGCATAAGTTTTCCTAACTCACGTAAGACGTAGTCGCCACCCGGATGGCCGAAACCATCGTTGATCTTTTTAAAGAAATCGATATCAAAAGTAATAACAGATAAAGGTTCACCTAAGTTTTTAGCTCTTTGAATCACTTCAGGAGCTTTTTCTAATAACGCCCCTTTAGAGTAAGCACCTGTTAAGGCATCTTTTTGAGCTTTTTCTAAAGTTTTTTGGTTGGCGATAATTTCGATACTGCCTTTTTCTAAGAATTTAAAAATCACATTGCCAGCTTTTATTCGATCGCTGTTTTGTAATTTTTTTTGCACCATCGGAACAGCCATTTGATCATTCACCGAAGTTTTGTTCGTTGAATTCATATCCATGATGACCACTTCAAAACCGGCTAACATGATTTTTGCGTGCGAACGGCTTAATGAAGCATCGGCAATGTAGATGTCGCAATCCGGAGAACGACCGATTGTCATATCCGGTTTAGTGATAAGCCATTGTTTACCAACAGCTTCTGTCGGACCCACAAGACAAACAAGTGCCGGAGGAGCATCATCAGCTTGTTTAAGCGCACCTTTGAAAGTGTCGCTCAGCGCTCCCATCACCGTTGCTTCTTGTTGTTCGTTGTTCTTCGACATTGTTTAATTCACCTTTTACTCAAACAGTATGATTGATAAAATTAGCATGATCAATCTTAGCCTAGACCTATGGTTACCTCAAAAATTATGATACAACTTTGGCCCGCCGCCTATGAAACTGCTACGTCTTCTTCAATACGGTGAAAACCCTTCCACTCTTTTAAACGACCATGCGGACGCGAATCAGTTTCAGTATATTCAAAAAGAACATAAGTTAATTTGGTAATACGACCCAGTGACGTGACATCTAATGAGGTCAGTTCTGTCCAAGTGCCTGTATTAAAATATTCTTTTCGGGTTCCCCATTTACGGTATTCGTAAACGTGGGTATGGCCAAAAACCACCGAATGCACGCGTTCATCAGCTAAAATTCTTTTGGCAGCCAGACTTAAATCCGGAAAAATGGCGCTTTCTAAAAAGATTTTTAATAATTTTTTTAATGGCCACTTATAACGAGGGTCTGCTGAAAATAAAATTTGATAAATATATCTTGATAATAAACCAACTGATTTAAACATCACCGCGGTTTCGTTAAACAAAGCCCAACGAATCATCGCCCCGAACGGACGAATTTTATCAACATGCGGATAACGTTCTTTAATTTTTAAAACTAACTCGACAAAAAAATGTGAGCCAAATGGTAAATTTAAAATCGGCTCTGGCACGCCTTGTTTAATAAAAAATTTGCGTGGATCCATTCTGTTGGCTGCTTCGTGCATATGACCGTGTTCGATATGAATACCATCAACGAAATAAATAATGCTTTTATATTGCAGAGGTTTACCGACGTACTGATCTAAATAATCGCGGCACGCCTGAAACATCATGCCCTGATCGTGATTACCGATCACATAAGTGATTTGTCTAAAAGGTTGTGCTAAAAATTCGCCCATCGCTTTAAAGACCTGCGAATGCGCCTGGATAATTTTTTTTAAAACTTCAAGAGCTATTGTCTCTGTGATTGCTGTTAAAAAATGGCCTTTGTAATCAACTTGTAAGAAATTTAAAAAATCACCGTTAACGATCACTTCAACTTCGTAATCACGGTAGGCGCCTGAAGAATAGAATTGAAAAAATTCAACAAGCTTATCGGCGTAATAGAATTCTTCAAGCGAGTTAAGACCACCGTCTTCTAAAAGACGGCCTTTACCCAAATGCAAATCACTGATCACTAATTTGATCTTCTTTGCTGGTCTTTTAACGTCGTCCGTGATCGTTGCTGCCATGGTTTTTCTTTATGCTTAATCTACTTTTTTCAGTGGAGGTTTATTTTCTTCTTGTAACTCTAAGTTCGCCATCGCTAAACGTAATGCACGAGTCGTACGTTTGAACGACTCTTGATTCGTGTCGATGACCTTATTTAATTCTACACATTTTTGACGGTAGCTTTCAACTTCGAGTTGGACTTGGTCTAATTTGCGGCGAACATCCAGAATTTGTTCGTCTTTAGTCTTAACCAGCGCATTTTTCTCGGCACGGATTAACTCTAGACGATTTTCCAGTTCGCGTTCGCGCACACGGATCTTTTTTAAATCAAATTTCATTCTGGATTCAAGCTCTTCGATTTTCATCTGGGCTTTTACGATCTCAGCATCTTTACGCGTCATCTGACTTTTTAAAATCTGAGTTTCGTTTTTGAATGATTGCTCTAATGAATCGCGGTCAGCTTTAAACTCATGTAACTGTGATGTTAATAAATCTGCACGCTCTTTTACGATCTCAGAGGCAGCAATCAATTCTTCGTTTTGTGAACGAAGTTTTTCATTTTCGCGCTCTAAATCTAAAATTTTATCTTGAGCGATACGTAAGTTTTCTGCCTGGGCTAAATTAGAATCTGCTGAGCCCCAAGCTGCGTAACCGCTTGAAAACGCATTGCCACGCATTTGTCCTACAGAAACTTTAACTTTATCACCGTAATCTTCAGAAGCACGTTGCGAGAAACCGGCAACCGCGACAGTTTTTTCACCGTCACCATTGTCAATATCAGCAAAGTTTTTTAATAAATCAGGATTTTCATTTTGAATTTCTGTAGCCGCAGTTTTTTCATCAACACCAAGAGCTGCAAAACCGCTTGAAGGTACAGGCACCGGATCAGAAGATCCAAATAAACTTGGCTCACCGCTTGGAATATTCGTTGGCGGTTGTGGAATAACTTCTGCTGCTGAAACAACAGGTTCACTTGACGGACTATCAAATAAACTTGGTTCTTCTTTCGCAACAACTGGTTCTGCCGCAGCAGGTTCTTCAGGAGAAAGATTAAATTGTGCTAATGGATCTTTCACATCTTCAGTTACTGCAAACACATCATCAGTGCTGATCATGCCATCTGGCTGTTCTGAATCATCAACGTCGATATTAAATTCTTCAGGAGAAAGTAATCCCGATGAAGAAACATCTTCTAACTGAATGATATTTTCATCATCTGATTCAGGCGCAGAAATATTTTTGAAAAGTTCAGGATCTAAACCTAAATCATCTGCAAATACATCATCTGAAGTCGCCTTGTCGACGTCCTTCAAATCTTCCATCAACGAAGATAAAATATCATCCGCTGTTTGCGCTTTTTCTGATTTCGGTTTTTGGTCTTTTGCCATAATCGCCCTAACCCACTAAATTACCTAAGTATTTATCGGACTTTAGAGCGGGAAACTGTAATGCGAAAAAAAATTTACGAATGTCTCAATGTGAGACGCTTACTTTAGTCGGTATCTCCACAGATCGTTGAGATTACCTGTTGTACCGGTGCCACCATAGCCGGCGCCACCAAACATCCAAAGATTTCCGTCGTCACCGTACCAACTTGCGGGTGACTGCCGGCTACCTGGTGCACTTAGTGTCGATGGAGTTTGTAATGTGCCATAAACGCCATTTGTATTGGTAATATTTGATCCACTCATCCAAGCCCACATATTAGTGGTTGGATTATATCTCCACAGATCAGCTAAATTTTGGTAAGAGGCCGCTGCATATCCCCAGCCTCCGAAAATCCAGATATTATCATTCGCATCAATCCACCCCGTTGCTCTTTGTCGCCCGCCAGGTTGATAAGTTGTGCCCTCTCTGCCAAGAGCTCCGTAAGTTCCGTAATTGCTTGTTGTGTTTGGACCTTTCATCCATGTCCACTGACTAGTCGTCGTATTATACTTCCAAAGATCGTACAGCTCACCACTACCAGCCGCCGCATAACCGGCGCCACCAAATAACCAAAAATTTCCGCTCGAGTCTGTTAAACCGACAGAGTAGTAACGCGATCCCGGATAATTTGTGGCTGTGGTCACACCTTGTGTTCCGTAATTTCCAACTTGGTTTGTTCCACTCGTACCAGCCATCCATGCCCACTGATTCGTGCTGATGTCATATTTCCATAAATCATTTAAATAGCCGCTTGAAACACTTGCGTAACCATTTCCGCCGAAGACAAAAAGATTTCCGCTGGCATCTTTAAAACCCACGCTGTTGTTGCGTCCGCCCGGTGTTGTG